>DATLYR010000127.1 GCA_035574475.1 Nevskiales bacterium
GCGGCGACTGATCGAGGCCATTGCCCACGGCGTGGCGCGCCCGCTGCAGGCCGCCCGCGCCGCCGCGCCGCTGCTGGCCGTGCAGGGGCTGCGCAAGACCTACCATACGAGAGGCCTGCTGCGCAGAGGCCGCACGGTGCACGCCGCCAAGGACCTGAGCTTTACCCTGCGTGCCGGCGAGACGCTGGGCCTGGTGGGCGAGTCGGGCTCGGGCAAGTCGACCGTCGGGCGCTGCCTCGCCGGACTGATCCCGTTCGACGGCGGCACGATCCGCTTCGACGGCCAGCCGCTGGCGCCCGAGCTGAAGCAGCGCGGCGCGGCGCTGCGCGGCCGCATCCAGATGGTGTTCCAGGATCCGTATTCGTCGTTGAACCCGCGCCACACGGTGGGCGCGGCCATCGCCGCCGGGCCGATCGCCCAGGGGGTGCCGCGCGCCGCGGCGCTGGCCCTGGCCGCCGAGCTGCTGCAGAAGGTCGGCCTGAAAGCCGATGCCGCCGAGCGCTACCCGCACGAGTTCTCCGGCGGCCAGCGCCAGCGCATCTGCATCGCCCGTGCGCTGGCCACGCGCCCGCGGCTGCTGGTGGCCGACGAGCCGGTGTCGGCGCTCGACGTCTCGGTGCAGGCGCAGGTGCTCGAGCTGTTGGAGCAGGTCAAGCGCGAGTTCGCGCTCAGCATGGTGTTCATCACCCACGACCTGCGCGTCGCCGCGCAGATGTGCGACCACATCGCGGTGATGCGCCGCGGCGAGCTGGTCGAGATCGGCGAGACCGCCAAGGTGCTGCAGTCGCCGCAGCATCCCTACACGCGCGAGCTGATCGCCGCCGCGCCGCGTTTCGACGCCCCACCGGTGACCGCTGCTGGCAACGCAGACACATATGGCGCGGTAGCGCAGCCTGCCTGGCCCGACACTTGAGGAGAACACGATGATGAGCAACCCCCTGTGGCGCTGGAGCGCCATCGACCTGGCCGCAGCCATCCGCCGCAAGCAAGTCTCGGCCCGCGAGGCCACGCAAAGCGTGCTGGCGCGCATCACCGAGGTCAACCCGCGCATCAATGCCCTGGTCGAGGTGATGGCCGAAGAAGCCCTGGCCGCCGCCGACGCAGCCGACCAGGCACTCGCCCGCGGCGGCGCAGTCGGCCCGCTGCATGGCGTGCCGGTCACGATCAAGGTCAACGTGGATGTCGCCGGCCACGCCACCACCGACGGCATCGCGGCACTGAAAGACAACATCGCCGCCACCGACTCGCCGCTGGTCGCCTCGCTACGCCGCGCCGGCGCGGTGATCGTCGGGCGCAGCAACACGCCCGCGTTCTCGCTGCGCTGGTTCACCGACAACGATGCCCACGGGCGCACGCTCAACCCCTGGAACCCCGGCGTCACGCCGGGCGGCTCCAGCGGCGGCGCCGCCGCGGCAGTAGCGACCGGCATGGGGCCGATTGCGCACGGCAACGACTATGGCGGCTCGATCCGCTATCCGGCCTGGGCCTGCGGGGTGGTCGGTCTGCGCACCACGGTGGGCCGCGTGCCCTCGTACAAGGCCAGCGCGCCGAGCCGGGTGATCAGCAACCAGCAGATGTCGGTGCAGGGCCCGCTGACGCGCAGCGTGGCCGATGCCCGCCTCGCGCTGGACATCATGGCGCAGAGCAGCCCGCTCGACCCGCAGTGGGTGCCGGCACCGATCGACTTCCCGGGCAACGACCGCCCGGTGAAGGTGGCGCTGTTCAAGCAGTGGGGCGGCACCCAGGTCGACCCGACCGTGGTGGCCGCGCTCGAGCAGGCCGCGAAATGGCTGACAGATGCCGGCTACGAAGTCAAGGAAGTGGCGCCGCCGCACTTTGACGAGATGAGTGCACTTTACCGCCAGCTGGTGATGGAAGACCTGCGCCGCGGCGCGCTGCCGGCCGTGAAGGTCTACGGTGACGAGGCGGTCACGAAGTCCTTCGGCTACTTCATCGGCGGCGTGCGTGAATGGAGCCGCGACCAGTACCTGGACGGGCTGGTGCGCCGCTTCGACATCGCGCGCGACTGGTCACTGTTCTTCGAACAGTACCCGGTGCTGCTGATGCCGATCTCGTGGGAGAAGCAGTTCCCGATCGATGACGACCTGCGTTCACAGGAGCGCTTCGAGGAAATCCTGCTGGCGCAAAGCCCGCTGCTGTCGACCGCGCTGCTGGGCCTGCCCGGCCTCGCGGTGCCGACCGGGGTCGTCGACGGCCTGCCGGTGGGCGTGCAGATCGTCGCTGGCCGTTTCCGCGAAGACCTGTGCCTGGCTGCCGGCGAGCTCATCGAGCGCGCCGCCGGCTTCTCGGCCCTGGATCGGTTGGCGGCCTGATGTAACGGCGGGAGCCACTGGCCCCGCC
>DATLYR010000128.1 GCA_035574475.1 Nevskiales bacterium
GCTGAAGGCATCCGGGTCCGTATCCACACCCGCCGCCGTGGTCGAGCGGAACTTGCCCGATACCCCACCAATGGTCAGCACCGTTTCAGTCACGCTGTTGGCCGTGCTGGCCGAGGTGTGACGCACCTGCACCGTCTGGCCGTTGGTGATGCTGGTACCGCCCGGTGCGCCGATCCAGGCTCCACCATCGATACGGTACTCGCCCACATCGATGCTCACCGGCGCCGGCGCATCGATGCCCGTGATGGTCACCACGTTCGAGCTGACCACCGTGTTCTGGGACACGCCCGAGACGCTGGTGAAGCCGAACGCATCCGGATCGGTGTCGAGCACCGGCAGTTCCGGCACGCGCCACTCGCCTTCATCGGCAATGTCGCTGTAGTTGAGCCAGACCTCGCTCACGCCGGCGTTTGCCTTGGCGATGCGCAGCAGTTCGTTCTCGTAGCCGTTGCGCGGCACGTCGAAGCGGTAGCCGGCCGGGCAGACCGGCGGCGTGCGGCCGGCACCTGCCGGCTGCGCGATGGCCCAGCCCAGCCGCCGCGAGCCCACGGCATTGGTGTCGAGCACTTTGGCGCAGGCGTAGGGCCGCGGCAGCGCACAGTCTGCGGCGCGGAAGCGGCTGTCGGCCTTGTGCAGGGCGCAGTTGGCATCGCTGCTCAGCGACGGCTGCCCTGGCTCCCAGCTCCACACGAAGGCCGCCAGGCGCGGATCGTTCGGCGTGACGTGATCCAGCGAGGGCATGTTGACGCCGCAGCGCACCATGCCGCGGAATTCCTCGGTGCTGCCGAGATCGCTGTCGGACAGGCCGGTGGCGGCGCCGACCAGCGTGCCGTCCTCGAAGTAACGCGTCCAGCGCGTGCGATGCGTGGCGCGGTCGAAACCGCCGCACATGCCGCTCTCGCTGAACGTCGTCAGCTGGCTCTCGTCCGGGCCCTGGCTGTGGCGGCCGCCCGCTTCCTTGTTGAACACCAGCGCCGCCCAGCCGGCGTCACAGCCCTCGGTATGAATGTAGAGCTGCTTGCCGCGCGCGCGCAGGGTCTCGATGCCGGCCTCCAGCGGATGGCCGTTGCCGCAGGCGAAGCTGCGCCCGAGGAAGGCGGCATGATCGGCCGGGGTGTAGAGCCGCGCACCGAACACCTCCTGCAGGATGCCGGCGGTGACCGCGTAGGGCTCGCGCCCGAGCAGCGCGGCGCTGGGGCCGTCCACCGGCTCGTTCATGTTGTTCTCGAGATACAGCACGATCACCTGGTCGGGATGCTCGTCCAGCCAGCCGCGGATCTCCTCCAGCTCCGCGCGCAGGCCCTTTTCGTAGCTGCAGCCGAAGTGAAAGGCGTTGCCGTGACACACCGTCGGGCCGAAACCGCTGCCGTCCGTATGCGGCATCCAGTGCAGGTCGAGCTCGAGCGCGCGGATGCCCATGCGCAGCTGCGCCACCGAGCTGTAGCGCTGGTTGGCGTCGGAGCCGGACAGGGTCTGCGGGTTGTTGGCGTTGGTCGAGTTGAAGCTGTTGTGCGTGGCCGGGAACAGCGCGTCCACGAAGGCCAGCGGCGCGCCCAGCTCGTACTGCAGCGCCAGCGCGCGGTGCGTCCAGCCCTGCTCGAACTGCGCGATCTCGTCGTCCGCGATGCGCTCCTTACTCAGCAGCGCGCAGAAATCGGGCGAGGCGCCCGGAATCTGCCGGCAGCTGGAGGCGAAGCCTTCGAGGAAGGTATCGGCCACCTTGCAGAAGAAGTTCGGCTGCGTCTCGCGGCAGGCATCCACCAGTCCGTACAGGTGGCCGCCGAACACGCCGCAGAAGCCGGCGCCCTCGCCGAGTACGCCTTCGCAGGCGCCGACCAGCTGGGCCTCTGCCGCCGCCATCGCGTCGCACAGCGGCGCGAGCTGCGGTCCGGCACTGCGGCAGGCCGCAACCAGATCGGGGCGCGGGTCCGCATCCAGCGCCAGGGCAGTGCCGGGCTGCAGCTGGACCAGGGCCATACCACCGCGCAGGTCCTCGGCACCGAGCGCCAGCACGATGCGGTCGCCCTGCAGCGCGCCCGGCCGCTCGAATTCGTTGACATAGACGCGCACCGGGCTCGTGACGTTGCGCAGCGTGAGCGTGACCGGGCCGTCGCTGGTGATCACGCCGTCGGCGCGCGCGGAAAGGTCGATCGCCATGCGCGCCAGGTCCAGCGTGGCGGCGGACAGGTTGGTCAGCGTGGCGGTGAAGCGGTTGTCGCCGGTCGGCTCATCGCCCAGCGCCACCCAGTCCAGCCCGCTGCGCACATAGGGGGTGGAATGATTGCCCGGCGAGAATACCGGCGTGGACAGGTAGGGCGGGCTGGCCGAAACGCCACTGCGCGGCACCGCGACATGGCGCTGGCCCGGCAGCCGCAGGCTCTCGGCGTCGATCCGGCCGAAGCGGCGCGGGTCGCTGCCATCGGCGCCCTCGCGCACGACCAGCCCGTCCACCCAGTAGGCGCCGTCCGGATTGAAGGCGAATGGTTGACCGCCGTTCACGCCGGCGAGCTGCACCTCGTTGGTGGCCTTGACCAGCGCCGGCACCACTTTGTAGGTGACCTGGCGCGGGTTCTGCGGCGCACGGAACTGGTTGAGATAGAAGGCGCCGTCGGCCCATTCGTCCACGATCGCCTGGGTGAAGTGCTCATAGCCCAGGAACAGGGTCATGTCGTGGCGGTAGCCCAGCTCCAGCAGGCGCTGGCCCATGCGCACCGCACCGGGCGTGAGCGCCAGCTCGTCGTTGGTACCGTGGTGGATGACCAGCGGCAGGTGGCGCGTGTTCTCCAGGATGCGGTAGTTGAGTTGCGCGTTGGCGCGGCCGTTGTTGGCCTCGACGAAACAGGGCGTGGCGGCGCCCACGCCCGGCACCGAGCCGCCCTGGCCGCAGAAGCCGTCGTCCGGCCCGAGGCCGGTCCAGGCGCCTTGCGTCACCGCGCCGGAGGTCGAGTAGCCGGCCGCGAACAGGTCCGGATACAGGCCGCCGAACAGGTAAGTGGCGAAGCCGCCCATCGAGTAGCCGGACAGGTACACGCGCGAACGGTCGATGTTGAACAGGCCGGTGGTGGCGAAGCCGTGCCCCGCGGGCAGGTTCTCCTCGGCGTACTGGTTCAGCAGATCGGTGCCCGCCACGTCGGCGAACACCTCGAAGAAATCCTGGTGCGCCCGCGTGGTGTACCAGGTGGAGGTGCCGCGGGCGCGCGGCGTGACCACGAGGTTGTTCTGCTCCTCGCCCAGCTGGTGGATCAGCCGCGACGTCCAGGCGGCGCCGGAGTGCGCCTTGCCGCCGCGGTAATGCAGCCAGAAGGTCAGCGGCATCGCCTGCGGCGCCGGCGTGAAGCCGGTCGGCACGTACAGCCCGTAGGGCTGCAGCCGGCCGTTCTCGGGATCGTTCTCGACCGAGATGTTCTCGCCGGAGACGAACTGGCGCTCGTGATAGCCCGCGCCGGGACGCGCGACCTGCGTGCGGCCGGCGGTGAGATCGGCCAGGCTGATGCTGGCGGCGAAGCCGTCCACGCTGCCGGCGAACAGCGCCAGGCCCTGCAGGCGCTCGTTGTAAATCGTCACCGGCTCGCCGAAGCGGTAAGCAAGGTTTGCCGGTGTATAGCTGCCGTCGGCATTCCTGCGGGCCGTGAACGCGGCGACGCGCAGCGTGCCGTCGTCGCGCTGCAGCAGCGCGCGGGGCAGCGAGGCCTCGAGGGCATTGTCGTAGCCGGCGGCGCTCACGCTGCGCGTGCCGACCACCGGCAGGGCGGTGCCCGTGCCCAGATCCAGCACGCGGTATTCGGTGGCGCTGATGACCAGCGCGCGGTCGAAAATGCCGGTGCTCAGGCCGGCATTCAGGCCGTTCATGCCGCTGACGCTGTCCTGCGTGTCGGCCAGCACGATCAGCACCAGGCTGTTCGGGTTGCTCAGGCGCGCCACGCGTGCAAGCAGGAACAGATTGTTCGCGTCCGCCGCCCAGCGCAGCTCGGTGAGATCCAGACCGTCCTCGCGGTTGGTGGCGTCGCCGTAGTGGTCGGCACGCGAACCGGCCGGCTGCGGCACGTCGAGTTGATCGCCACCGGCCTGCTGCAGTGCATCCACCCGCTCGGTGCGGTTGTTGACCTGCCCGAGCAGGAGCAGCGCCGCCATGCGCCGCGCGTCGTCGCCGTCGTCGGCGCCAAAGGCATCGAACAGGTAGTCGGTGTAGATGTGCTCGCCCGCCTGCAGGATCTGGCTGCCGCCGATGCGCGGCGACTGGCCCTGCCAGTCGGCGGGATTGCCGTCGATGGTCTTGGCCGTGGGCGTGAGCGTTCCGGCCTCGGTGTACACCAGGGCGCCGCGCGCCACCGGTTCGCTCAGCACGGCGAGCCGATCGGGCGCGCCGCCGGTGTCGCGCAGGGCCGCGCAGGCGGTATTGGCCGGGGCCGCGTTGCAGACCGCCAGCGCCTGGCGCAGGAAGGCGACCAGCGCCTCGCCGCCGAGGAAATCATGCACGGCGTTGAACGCGCAGTTGAAGCCAGCCTCGCTCGGCGGGCATTCGCTGAGCCGCTCTGCCAGCGCAGGGAAGGCCTCGGCGCAGGCAGCAGGGTTCTGCTGCAGCAGGCAGGCGGCCAGCCCTTTGGATTCATCCGCCGTCGCCGTACCCCAACCGGCCAGCGCAGCCAGGAGCAGGGCCATGCCGACATACCGCTTGCGCATCTTCATTGCCAATCCTTACGGCGCCGTCCGCGTGGTGAAGTACCCCACCGTGCGCCCGATCTGCAGGCTGGTCTTGCGCAGCGTGTTCGGGGCGCTGGCACTCATGTGCCGCACACAGATCGGCGTGTGCGGGCTGATCGTGCCCTGATCGCTCCTCCAGTTGTCCCGCGTGCAGCCCAGGCTGTACTCCGTGCCGCTGCCCGCCTTCACCGTGGTTTGCGCGTCATATCCAATAGGCGTGACCGGATCAGACTCCACCCAGGTGCTGACGGGGACGTTGGTCTTGCTGCCAAAGCTGAAGGCGTCCGGGTCGGTATCCACACCCGCCGCCGTGGTCGAGCGGAACTTGCCCGATACCCCACCAATGGTCAGCACCGTTTCAGTCACGCTGTTGGCCGTGCTGGCCGAGGTGTGACGCACCTGCACCGTCTGGCCGTTGGTGATGGAGCCAGAGACACTGGTCCAGGCCCCGCCATCGATGCGGTATTCGCCATTGCTGACCGACACCGGCGCCGGCGCATCGATGCCGGTGATGGTCACCACGTTCGAGCTGACCACCGTGTTCTTGGACACACCCGAGACGCTGGTGAAACTGAAGGGATCGGGCGTGGTGTCCGGCGGCGGCAGCGGACAGCCGTCGTTCTCGGCCGGACCGGGCTCGTCCGGGCATGCGTCTTCGGCATCCGGCACGCCATCCTCGTCGCGATCCGGCGGCGGCGGCGCCTGGTCCGCCAGCACCGTGCCGGCGAGGCGGGCGTCGGGCTGGCCATTGTCCAGGCCGTAGAGCGGCAGCTTGACCGACCCTTTGACCAGTACCGTGGGAATGGTGGCGTCTCGCGAATAGCCCCCGAAGAACTGCGAGTGCTGACCATAGACCAATAACGCCAGCTGGCTGCCTGCCGGCACGCGCTCGGACACGCCGACCAGGTCCACGCGATGGCGGCCGAGGCCACGCAGCGGCTGCACCTGGTCGTCGATCAGCTTGTAAGTGGCCGCGCTGCCGGTGCGCAGGCCCAGGCCGACGAAGATGATGCTGTCGCAGCCCAGACGCACGGTCGGCACCATCGGGTCGCCGCAGTCCTGCGCCAGCTCGTTGAGCCCGCCCGGCGTGGTCACGGTCATGTCCAGATAGGGAATGCCGGCCAGCACGCCGGCGGCCTGGGCCGTGCCCAGCGGGATGACCACCGGATTCGCACCCAGCGCACTGCCGGCGCCGAACAGACCGTTGGGCACCGGGGTGCCCAGCGAAGGCAACTGCTCGGGCAGGAAACGCGTGGTGTAGCGGCGCATTTGACCGCTGGCCAGCCCGCGCACCGGCTGCGGCGCCAGCACCTCGGTTGCCGGCAGCGTCACACGGTCGTTACCGCCGAAGATGAAGCAGACCTCATCGGCCGGTAGCGGCGTACCTCCGGCCGGCTTGAGTTTGGAGTCGAACCAGGCCACGCGATTGAACGGGCAGCTGCCGGCGGGTGCCGGCGTGCCGTCCGGCGACTGCGCCACCGGCAAGGTATGGCCACCGTTATGCGTGTAGAGCGTCACCTCCGCACCGGCCCCGGCCAGACACTGGTAGTTCCACCAAGCGTCGTTGAAGTTGAATAGGGTATCCACCATGCCCTGGGTCAGCAGCACGCTCAGGCCCTGGAAATGACTCGCCGCATCCACCGGCTGCACCAGGTACTGGCCAAAGCCGGGACGTCCATTGGCCTGTTTCGGCGGTACGTTGTTGCTGTCGGTCACATCCAGCATCGGGACGGCATCCGGACCATAGTTCGGGTACGGCATCGACGGCAGGCCCGCCGCGGCGCACCAGTGGCCGAGGCTGTGGTAGCGGAACCAGTCCAGCGCCGTGCGTGGAAACTCGTTCGTCGCGATACCGCGCGCCAGCGTTTCCTTGATGAAAGGATCCTGGCCGTCTTCGATGGGACCGCCGGCGCTGCTCTGGCCGCTGGCCTCGCCGGCCGCGCTCAGCGCCAGATCCCACAGCGACTTGCTGACATCGCCCGGATTCAAGCTGTAACGCAGGTCATGCCAGGTGATGTCGGGCTGGATGGCATCCAGCCGCTTCTTGGCATCCACCATCAGGATCAGCAGCTGGTAACCGCCGCCGTAGCTGCCGCCCATGGCGCCGACCACCAGGTTCGGCCCGTTCGCGACGCTGGTGGCATCCGCCGGCCGCGCCATGAAGCTGCGGTCCGACTCGTTGCGCCAGGCCAGGTAGTCGAGGTTTTTCTCCGCCCAGTCGAGAATCTGCAGCAGGCGCTGGCCTTCGAACTCGGGATCCATCACGCGCACCGTGCCGCCACTTTCGCCGAAGCCGCGCGGATCGACGCTGATGACCGCATATCCGGCATTGCGCTCGCCGGCAAAGCCGCTGGTGGAACGGCCGCCGCCGTAGCCCGGCCCGTGCAGAATCAGCGGATGCGCGCCGTTGGCTGCGTTGGCGCAGTTGAAGCCGGTCGGCTCCAGCACCTGGAAGCTGTTGACCTCGCCGTCCGGCGCGGTCAGCGTGACCTGGTAGCTGCGGTTGCCGGCCAGGTTGCGGTTGCGTGCGCAAGAGGCGTTGCTGTTCTGCTGGCTCGAGCAGCCGTTGGCATCCACGGCTTGACCCGCGGGCGTGCCCAGGCACTGGTCGGTGCCATCCGGCACACCGTCACTGTCCTCATCGCCCGCCGATGCCACGGACTGCTGTGCGGCAGTCGCCGATGCAGCGTTCAAGCCCGCCAAACCCTGACCGATCACGGTCAGCAGATCCTGCAGCGTCGACTGGCGTGCCTGCAGCGACCAGGCCAGCGACGCACAGCCAAACAACATCACTGCGACAGCGATCCGGCTTTTCATTCTCTGTCTCTCCTCATTCGCATTTCGAACACGTTCGTTATACGCGGCCGTCGGCATTGCGCCGACGGCCCGTTTTCTTGTCGTCTGCTGCCCAAGGGCAGCCTCCTCCCTGCTCGCTCCCGCCCCTTGTTCTGTACTGCCCGTCTGTCGCGCGCAAGGCGCGCTCCTACAGAAAACCGCTGCTCTGGTAGGCGCGTGCCTGCACGCGACCCTCTTACGGCGCCGTCCGCGTGGTGAAGTAACCCACCGTGCGCCCGATCTGCAGGCTGGTCTTGCGCAGC
>DATLYR010000129.1 GCA_035574475.1 Nevskiales bacterium
GCCCATGCACGTGATCGCACTGCCGGCCGGGCCGGCACTGTCCGAATTCCGCCTGCAACGCCTGCATGCGCAGCTGCGGCAGGCCGGTTTGCAGCCGTCGGCGGTCGAGACCCAGCATTTCTACCTCGTGGGCTGCCCCACGCCGCCGACCGTGGTGGCCATGGACAGCCTCAGCCGGCTGCTCGGTGACGTCGGCAACTGGCTGCCGGTCGAAGCCACGGAACAACGGCTGTACGTGGTGCCGCGGCTCGGCACCACCTCGCCGTGGTCCAGCAAGGCCACCGACATCGCCCGCGTCTGCGAGCTGGATTTCCTGCAACGCCTCGAGCGCGGGCGCCTGTACGTGCTGCGCGGCCTGGCCGAGCCGCTACCCGCAGATGCGCTGCGTCAGCTGCACGACCCGATGACGGAGACCGTGCTCACGGATTCCAATGCGCTCGCGCAGGTATTCGATGCGCCACCGGCCCGGCCGCTGCGCACGGTGGACCTGCTCGGCGGCGGGCGCGAGGCCCTCGCGCGCGCCAACCGCGAATGGGGCCTGGCGCTGTCCGACGTTGAAATCGACTATCTCGTCAACAGCTTCGGCCAGCTCCGGCGCAACCCGACCGATGCCGAGCTGATGATGTTCGCGCAGATCAACTCCGAGCACTGCCGGCACAAGATCTTCAACGCGCAGTGGACGCTGGACGGTACGCCGCAGCCGCTGTCGCTGTTCGAGATGATCAAGCAGAGCCACCGTGCCACGCCGCAGGGCGTGCTGTCGGCCTACAAGGACAATGCCGCGGTGGTGCAGGGCACGCGTGCCACGCGCTTCTTCCCGGATGCGAACGGCACCTACCGCGAGGTCGCGGAGGACGTGCATCTCCTGATGAAGGTCGAGACGCACAACCACCCCACCGCCATCTCGCCCTATGCCGGCGCCGCCACCGGCGCCGGCGGCGAGATTCGTGACGAGGCCGCCACCGGTCGTGGCGCGCGCACCAAGGCCGGCCTGTGCGGCTTCACGGTCTCGAACCTGCGCATCCCGGGTTTCGTGCAGCCCTGGGAGCCGGACCATGGCAAGCCGACGCACATCGCCTCGGCGCTGGAGATCATGCTCGAAGGGCCGATCGGGGCGGCCGCCTACAACAACGAATTCGGCCGCCCGAACCTGGCCGGCTATTTCCGCAGCTTCGAGATGGTGGTGCCGGCCAATGGCCATAGCGAGCTGCGCGGTTACCACAAGCCGATCATGATCGCCGGCGGCATGGGCAACGTGCGCCCGCAGCATGTCGAGAAGGAGGCCGTGCCGGACGGCGCCGCCATCGTCGTGCTCGGCGGGCCGGCCATGCTGATCGGCCTGGGCGGCGGCGCCGCGTCCTCGATGCAGGGCGGCACCAGCAGCGCCGAGCTGGATTTCGCCTCGGTGCAGCGCGCCAACCCCGAGATCCAGCGCCGCTGCCAGGAAGTCATCGACCGCTGCTGGGCGCTGGGCGCCGACAACCCGATCCTGTCCATTCACGATGTCGGCGCGGGCGGGCTGTCCAACGCCATCCCCGAGATCGTGCACGCCGACGGCAAGGGCGGGCGCCTCGACCTGCGAAAAATCCCCAGCGCCGACCCGAGCCTGTCGCCGATGGAGATCTGGTGCAACGAGGCGCAGGAGCGCTACGTGCTGGCGATCGAGCCGGCGCGGCTTGGCGTCTTCGAGCAGCTGTGCGCGCGCGAGCGCTGCCCCTTCGCCGTGGTCGGGCAGGCGACGGCCGAGCCGCAACTCAGCATCGTGGATGGCGCCAACCCGAGGCCGGTGGACATGCCGATGCCGGTGCTGCTCGGCAAGACGCCGCGCCTGCAGCGCCAGGTCGGCCATCTGCGCCGCGCCGCGCTGACTTTCGATCCGAGTGGCATCCATATCGCCGAGGCGATCGAGCGGGTGCTGCGGCTGCCGAGCGTGGCCGCCAAGACCTTTCTCATCACGATTGGTGATCGCACGGTCGGCGGCCTGACCGCGCGCGACCAGATGGTCGGGCCCTGGCAGGTGCCGGTGGCGGACGTGGCGGTGACGGCCAGCGGCTATACCGCCTTCAGCG
>DATLYR010000130.1 GCA_035574475.1 Nevskiales bacterium
AAACGACTTTGGCTATACCGGCCATTTCACCCATCATTCGAGTGGCCTGGCCCTGGCGCCGTACCGGGCCTATGATCCCGACCTTGCCCGCTGGTTGTCACGGGATCCGATCGGCGAGGCGGGGGGCATCAATCTGTACGCTTATGTCATGGGGAATCCAGTTAGTGCTGTGGATTCCCTTGGTCTTCAAACCTGTTTGTTGACAACAGTCGGTCCTGCTGGAATCCGAGATCATTCTGCGGTTTACACAACAGGAGGAGATGCCGGTGAACCGGCGCTTTACGATCCAGCCGGGTCGTATGGCGCCGCGAATGGCGGTGGTAGTAGTGGCCTTGTGACCGGCGATGCTGCAAACATCGCGAAATTCAAGGCGTTTCATGAAGGCCAAAAAGTAGAGTCCACTTGCAAGGACACGTCTCAGGAGGAAGAAGAGAGCATCATCAAAAAGGCCGTAGATCTACCTGCAGCAGCACCATTCCAGTGCGCAGTTATGTCGTCGTCAGCACTAAGTGGGCAGCCTTCTTTCCCACATGTGAAGGCGGGTACTTTCTGGCCTGGAAACTTGCTACGGCAATTTAGGAAAGGTCAGTGAACACGCCGCTTGTCAGTGCGCTGATCTACCTGCTTGGCTTCATAGGTCTTGCTTCTATCGGCCTTATTCCACTTCGGTCCTGGCAAGTATTGAGGGATATGTTTAGAAGCAATCCGCGTCAGGTGCAAAGAACAGTACTGGGCGTCCTCGCTGTATTAATAACAATGGGGGCGTTATTCAGCGACGCGCAAATCACAGCACGCATTTTTAAGTGTCTTACTGAAACCTACTGCGGTCCGGGCGTTGCAAGCGGATGGACTTATCTAGCGATGCTTGGTGTTGTGCATTTGGTTTTTGAGGCTGTAATTTTTGTAATACAACAGAAGAGCGGCCATCACAACGGTTGACCCAGGGGAGTATGAGGGCTTGGGCTGGGACGGGCTGACCGGCCGAGTTCCTTTTGCATTCCAGGTCGACGACTTTGCGAATAATCTCGCCAGCACCCTCTTTCTTCAATAGACTGGGAACCCGGCGCCGGCGTCGAACTCTCAGTCTTGCATGAGAAAAATCATCCCCCTGGTGGTCCTGGCCCTGCTTGCCGCGGGGGTCTACGGCTGGCGGCAGCGCGGCAGCAGCCCGTCGCCGGCCAATGCGGCGGCGCCAGCCGCGGTCAATACCCGGGCCACTGCGGTTGCGGTCGAGGCCGAGCCGGTCACGGTGGGGCCGCTGGCGCAGGAGATCACCGCCGTCGGCGCGCTGCGCGCCAACGAGTCGGTCGTGCTGCGTCCCGAGATCGCCGGGCGCGTGGCGCGCATCAGCCTGGAGGAGGGCGCGCCGGTGCGCCGCGGGCAGCTGCTGCTGGTGCTGGACGACGCCGTGTACCGCGCCGAGCTGGCGCAGGCCGAGGCCAACCTCGACCGCAGCCGTCGGCTGCGCGACAGCGGCAGCAAGCTGTTCGCCGACAACTACATCAGCAGCACGGAAATGGACGCCCTGCAGACCGCGGTCAAGGTGGACGAGGCGGCGGTGGCGCTGGCGCGCGCGCGCCTGGACAAAACCCGCATCACCGCGCCCTTCGACGGCGTGCTCGGGCTGCGGCGCGTGAGCGTGGGCGATTATCTCAATCCCGGCCAGGACATCGCCAACCTCGAGGACATCACCCCCATCAAGCTGGATTTCCGCGTGCCGGAGACCTATCTCGCGGTGCTGCGGACCGGCCAGGCTCTGAGCGTGCGCGTGGATGCGTTCCCGGACCAGGTCTTCACCGGGCAAGTGGTCGCGATCGACCCGCGCGTCGCGGCCGAGGACCGCAGCGTCGCCATCCGCGGCGAGCTGCCCAACGCCGACGCGCGCCTGCGGCCCGGCCTGTTCGCGCGCGTGAACCTGGTGCTGGACACGCGTACCGGGGCCCTGACCGTGCCGGAACAGGCGATCGTGCCGCAGGGCGACGGGCATTTCGTCTATCGCGTGATCGAGGGCAAGGCCGTGCGCACGCCGGTGACGCTGGGCCTGCGCCAGGCCGGGCGCGTGGAGATTCTCTCCGGGCTGGGCGCGGGTGACGTGGTCGTCACCGCCGGGCACCTCAAGCTGGCGGACGGCAAGCCGGTCAGCGTCATCCAGCCGCCACCGGCCGCGGCGGCTGCGGTGGCGGCGCCCTAGGCAGCAGCCGTGGTCCTGTCCGACGTCTGCATCCGCCGGCCGGTGTTCGCCACCGTGCTGAGCCTGCTGCTGGTGCTGGTGGGGCTGATCGCCTACCAGCGCCTGAGCGTGCGCGAGTATCCCAATATCGATCCGCCGGTGATCACGGTCGAGACGCGCTATCGCGGCGCCAGCGCCGAAATCGTCGAGACCCAGGTCACCAAGGTGCTCGAGGAATCGCTCGCGGGCATCGACGGCATCGACATCATGACCTCGATCAGCCGCGAGGAACAAAGCCAGATCACGGTCACCTTCAAGCTCAACCGCGACCCGGACGGCGCCGCCAGCGACGTGCGCGACCGCGTGGGACGCATGCGCCAGCAGCTGCCGGACGAGATCGACGAGCCGGTGATCCAGAAGACCGAGGCCGACGCCAACCCGATCATCTGGGTCGCGCTGTCCAGCGACCGGCATACGCCGCTGGAGGTCAGCGACACGGCCGATCGTGTGGTCAAGGACCGGCTGCAGACCCTGCCCGGCGTGGCGCTGGTGCGCATCTTCGGCGAGCGCCGCTACGCGATGCGCCTGTACCTGGATCCCGAGCGGCTGGCCGGGCACGGCCTGACCGTGCAGGACGTGGAGGACGCACTGCGCGCGCAGAACGTGGAGCTGCCGGCCGGGCGCATCGAGAGCCGCCAGCGCGAGTTCACGGTGCTGTCCGCCACCGACCTCAATACGCCGCAGGAATTCAACGACCTCATCATCCGCGAGAGCGACCCGGCCCGCGGCGCCTACCTGGTGCGGCTGCGCGACGTCGGCCGCGCCGAACTGGGGCCGGCCGACGAGCGGCGCATCGCGCGCTTCAACGGCCGGGACGCGATCGGCATGGGCGTCATCAAGCAGGCCACCGCCAACCCGCTGGACGTGTCACGTGCGGTGCGCGGGGTGCTGCCGGAGGTGCAGCGCATCCTGCCCGAGGGCATGCGCATCGACGTCGCCAACGACACCAGCCTGTTCATCGAGCGCTCGATCGAGAACGTGTACGAATCCATCGGCGAGGCGATCGTGCTGGTGGTGCTGATCATCTTTTTCTTCCTGCGCTCGTTCCGCGCCACGCTCATCCCGCTGGTGACCATCCCGGTGTCGCTGATCGGCAGCTTCGCGATCATGTACTTGGCGGGCTTCAGCGTGAATACGCTCACGCTGCTGGCGATGGTGCTGGCCATCGGCCTGGTGGTGGACGACGCCATCGTCATGCTCGAGAACATCCACCGCCACGTGGAGCAGGGCATGCCGCCCCTGCAGGCGGCCCGGGTGGGCAGCAAGGAAATCGGTTTTGCCGTCATCGCCATGACCCTGACGCTGGCGGCGGTGTTCGCGCCGGTCGGCTTCCTGGTCGGCACCACCGGGCGGCTGTTCACCGAGTTCGCCTGGACGCTGGCGGCGACGGTGCTGGTGTCGGGCTTCGTGGCGCTGAGCCTGTCGCCGATGATGTGCTCGCGCCTGCTGCGCCACGAAGAACGGCACGGCGCGGTGTACAACGTCATCGAAGGCCGCATCGACGCCCTGACCCAGGCTTACCGGCGCCTGCTGCTGCGCGGGCTCGATTCGCGCCTGCTGGTGCTGATGGTCGGCGGCCTGGTGGCGGCCTCGGCGGTATGGCTGTTCACCAGCATCAAGGAGGAGCTGGCGCCGACCGAGGACCGCGGCAACATCGTCGGCCGCTTCGTCGCGCCCGAGGGCGCGACCGTCGAGTACACCGACCGCTACGCGCGCCAGATCGAGCAGTACGCCCTGGCGCTGCCCGAGGTCAACCGCGCCTTCGTGGTGTCGGGTTTCCCCACCGTGACCGAGGGCATCGCCATCATCCGTCTGGTGGACTGGGCCGAGCGCGAGCGCAGCCAGCAGGACCTGGTGCGCGAGCTGGGGCCCAAGCTGCAGGCGCTGCCTGGCGTGCAGGCCTTCGCCGTCAACCCGCCCTCGCTCGGCCAGCAGATCCGCAATCGGCCGCTGGAGGTCGTCATCAAGACCACCGACAGCTACGAGGCGCTGGCCGTGGCCGTGGATCGCATGATGCAGCGGATCGCGGAGAACCCCGGCATCCAGGGGCCGGATACCGACCTCAAGCTCAACAAGCCGCAGATCCGTGTCAGCCTGGACCGCGACAAGGCCGCCGCGATGGGCGTGGATGTCGCCACCGTGGGCCGCACGCTCGAAACCCTGCTCGGTGGCCGGCAGGTGACCCGCTTCAAGCAGGCCGGCGAGCAGTACGACGTGATCGTGCAGCTGGCCGATGCCGACCGGCGCACGCCCGCCGACGTCAACCGTCTGTACGTGCGCGGCAGCGAGGGCGCCATGATCCCGCTGTCCAACCTGGTCAGCCTGCGCGAGTCGGTGGCGCCCAAGGAGCTCAACCACTTCAGCCAGCTGCGCGCGGCGCGCATCAGCGCCAACCTGGCGCCCGACTACGCGCTGGGCGAGGCGCTGGCGTACGTCGAGGCGGTGGCGCAGGAACAACTGCCGCCGTCCATGCAGCTCGACTATGCGGGCCTGTCGCGCGAGTTCAAGCAGTCTAGCGCGGAACTGTACTTCACCTTCCTGCTGGCGCTGGCCTTCATCTACCTGGTGCTGGCGGCGCAGTTCGAGAGCTTCGTGGACCCGCTGATCATCATGCTCACCGTGCCGCTGTCCATGGCCGGTGCGCTGCTCATGCTCAAACTCACCGGTGGTACGCTCAACATCTACAGCAAGGTCGGCCTGATCACCCTGATCGGCCTGATCACCAAGCACGGCATCCTGATCGTGGAGTTCGCCAACCAGCTGCAGGCCGCCGGGCGCAATATCCACGACGCCGTGGTCGAGGCCGCGGTGCTGCGCCTGCGTCCGATCCTGATGACCACCGGCGCCATGGTGCTGGGCGCGCTGCCGCTGGCGATCGCAACAGGCGCCGGCGCCGAGAGTCGCCAGGCCATCGGCGGTGTCATCATCGGCGGCCTGCTGGTCGGCACCTTCTTCACGCTGTTTGTGATCCCCGCCGTCTACACCCTGATCGCGCGTCGCCACGAACGCATCGAGGGCGAGGCGGAGCCGACGATCGTCTGATGTTCGGTTACCGCCACGCTTTCCACGCCGGCAACTTCGCCGACGTCTTCAAGCATGTGATCCTGGTGCAGCTGCTGCGCGCGCTGCAGAAGAAGGACAAGCCCTTCTGGGTGCTCGACACGCACGCCGGCGCCGGGCGCTACGACCTGGGCTCGGCCGAGGCACGCAAGGTCGGCGAGTACCGCGAGGGCATTGCGCGGCTGTGGGAACGGTCCGGGCTCTCGCCCGAACTGCGCGACTATCGCGAACAGGTCGCGGCCTTCAATCCGGACGGCCGGCTGCGCTGCTATCCCGGCTCACCCAGGCTGATCCAGCGCCTGCTGCGCGCGGGCGACCGGCTGGTGGCCTGCGAGCTGCATCCCAACGAGTTCCCGGTGCTGCAGGCCGAGATGGCGGGCGAGCGTAATGTCAGCATCCAGAAGCTCGACGGTTATGCAGCCTTGAAAGCCTACCTGCCGCCGAAGGAGGGGCGCGGGCTGCTGTTCATGGACCCGTCCTTCGAGATGGACGGCGAGTTCGAGCGGCTCAAGGACGCGCTGCGGCTGGTGCAACAGCGCTGGCGCAACGGCATGACCGCGATCTGGTACCCGATCCTGCATCGTGCGCCGAGCGCGCGCTTCCACGCCAGTGTGCAGCAGATGGGCCTGCCCAAGGTCCTGTGCGCCGAGCTGGGGCTGGCGCCCTACGACAGCCCCCAGGGCATGCACGGCTGCGGCCTGCTGATCGTCAACCCGCCCTGGCAGCTGGACGTGACGCTGCAGCGGGTCCTGCCGGAGCTGCTGGAGATCCTCAGGACCGGCCCGCAGGCACAGACGCGGGTGGAGTGGCTCGCGGACTGAACCCCCTGCGCCTTGCGCTACTGGATCAGGTCCACCTGGGTATCGTCGGTGTAATAGAGCAGCCCGAAATGGCCGAGCGCGAACACGTAGTGCGCGTCCGCGCCGGCGATCGCGCTGGAATGCACCCCGCCGACGGTGCACACACCGGTCGAGCAGATCACCTCATCCTGCCAGCTCAGGAAGGAATACACGTCCGTACCGAGGGTCTTGCCGTACAGCCAGTTCAGGAACGGGCTGTTGACCGACAGCCCCCAGTAGCCGCAGGTCGTGGTCGGATACTGGTAGGGATAGGTGCCGCAGGACCACAGCCCGCGATAGGCGCTGGCGATGCCGATGAAGGTATCCACCTGCGCAGCCTTGCCCAGGTCGATGATCTGCTTGGCCGCGAGCGTGGCGCCCATGGAATGGCCGATGACGTCGATCTTGCCGGTGCAGGAAGCGGCGATCGCGTTGCTGATGGCGTCGCGCACCGGCGTTTCCTCGCTGCCACTGTGGTCGTTGCAGGCCGGGCAGCTCTTCGATCCCCAGCTCGGCCGGTAGACCTGGCTGGAACTGTAGCCGCGGCTGAGCAGTTCGTTGTAGGTATTGTTGAAATCGCTCGGGTAGCGTGCGTTGCCGTGCACCAGCACCACGTTGTCGCGGCACACCGCGCCGGCTGCGCCCTGTGCCAGCAGCAGCGCGGCCCCGCCGACGATGCACAGCATGCGGATTGACAGCTTCATGTTGCCTCCTCCCGCCTCAAGCGGTCATTCGAAGTAATCCAGGTCCTTGCCGTAGGTCTCCTTGAGCGAATACAGGGCCAGCAGTGCCAGCGCATAAACGGCGACGCCGATCAGCAGCACGGCCTTGATCAGCCCCATGCCGGGCAGCAGCAGCTTCAGCAGCAAGGTGACCGGCACCACCATGGCGCGCACGAAGTTGGGCACTGAGGTGGTGACGGTGGCGCGGATGTTGACGCCGAACTGCTCGGCCGACAGGGTCATGAACACGGTCCAGTAGCCCTGCGCCAGCCCCATCACGAACATCAGCACGCAGTAAAGCTGCGGCGTGCGGCCCTCCAGCGACAGCAGCACGGCGGTCAGGGCCATCATGCCGGCGATGAAGCCGAACACCACGCCGCGGCGGTTCTTGAGCCACTCGCTGATCAGGCCGCTGGCGGCGCTGCCGAGCGCGAGCCCGGTCGCCTGCCAGCGCAGCACGTCGGCGACCGGCAGCGGGCCGGCGAGGTTCAGCGCCCGCCCGAGCTCGGGCGAGAAGTTCACGAACAGCGCCGAGACGTACCAGATCGGCACGCCCACCGCGATTACGGCCAGGAAGCGGCCGAAGCTGTCGAGCCGGCCGAACAGCAGCCGCAGGTCACCCTGGCCCCGGGCCTGCGCCTTGTGCGCATCGAACATGGCCGACTCGCGCAGTACCCACCAGCGCCCGGCCAGCACCGCCAGGCCCATGCCGCCGCCGACGAAATAGGCGGTGCGCCAGTGCAGATAGCCGCCGACGAAGGAGGCGGTGAGCGCGCCGACCAGGCCGAGGAAGGAGATGACCGTGGTGCCGTAACCGCGGAAGCGCGCCGGCAGGATCTCCGCCACCAGTGTGACGCCCGCGCCCAGCTCGCCCGCCAGGCCGACGCCGGCGATGAAGCGCAGCACGGCGTACTGTTCGACCGTGGTGACGAAGCCGTTGGCGATGTTGGCCAGCGAATAGACCGTGATCGTCGCCAGCAGCGCAAAACGGCGCCCGAACTTGTCGCCGATCACGCCCCAGAACAGGCCGCCGATCAGCATGCCGATCATCTGCAGATTGAGCAGGTCGATGCCCCAGGCGGTGTTGGCCGCGCCGGTGATGCCCAGCTCGTCGAGGCTGGCGACGCGCACCACGCCGAAGATGACGATGTCGTACAGGTCGACGAAATAGCCGAGCGCCGCGACAATCACCGAAGCGACAACCGTGCGCTGCCCGCTCATGGCTGGATGTCCACGCCCGGGTCGAACTGGCGCTGCAGGCTGTGCACGGCGTCCTGGTATTCCAGGCTGACGACGTAGCGCAGCTGCAGCGGCGCGGACCTGCGTCCATCGGGTGCGATGGCCATCGCCGACAGCGTCAGCGTACCGGGCACATAGACCGGTTTCTCGTACAGCGGCGAGCCGGAGTTGGGCAGGCTGCCGCTGGTGGTATAGACGATGAAGGCCTCGGGGTCGCTGGCTTTCAGCTCCACCGTGATCGGGTCTTCATACACGCCGGTCGGCAGGGAAGCGCTGACCGTCAGCGGTTCGGCGCCCGGCGCGCTGGCCGCGCGCGGCCGCTTGAAGCGCTGCATCGGGCTGGCCAGGCCGCTCTGCGGATCGAACGCAAAGCAGGTGGTCAGCACGCCGGGTTCCAGCGTCACCTCCGTCTCTCCGGCCGTGGCGCGCGAGGGATACTCGCCGCCGGTCGCGCAGTGCACCCGCGCAGTTTTCAGATCGGTCTTGACGCGCGCGTCCTCGTGCAGCAGCCGCGGGGCAGGGTAGTCGTCCGGTGCCGGCGGCAGCTCGCCGAGGAACTTGAGCATCGCATCCATCGTTTCCGGCACGCGCGGCAGTTCGAGATGGTCGTAATGGGTGCCATGCTCCAGGTTGTAAGCCAGGTTGTAGGCGCCCTTGAGCGCGGAGCTGTGCGCCGACCAGGGCGGGAACAGCACGTCGGCCCAGCCGGTGCCGTCATACAGCGTCATATAGCGAGTCGGCCCCGGCGCCTCGCCGCCGCGGTTGAGCTGCTCCAGCCAGGGGCTGCCGTGCGCCAGCTCGAAGGCCACCGTGCGGTTCTGGCCGCGGGCGTCCATGCGCGCGGTCCACACGCCGTGGTTGGCGCCGCAGGCGCCGATGAAATTGCGCACGCGGTGCCAGGCGTTTTCCTGCTTCATCCACTGCCGCACCACGGTCACGCCCAGCGAATGGCCGATCACGTCCACCTGCGGCACGCGCTTGCCGGTGCGGCGGTGGATATCGTTGACCACGCTGTTGATGAATTTCTCCAGCGTCGGCACGGCCAGGTCATTGCTGTCGAAGCGCCGTACCGTGTCCCAGCCATAGCCCACCGCCCACAACTCGTCGCCGGTATAGCCCTTGGCCTTGAAGTAATCGCGGGCCGGCAGCCAGTAGCGCGCGCTGACGGTGTTGCCGTGCACGAAGATCACCGGCGTGCGCGTCACGCCGCCGGGCTCGCCCGGCCGTGCGCCGCCCCAGCCGGTCACCGGCTGGTTGGTCTGGTAGGACTCCGGCGGCACGAAGCCTTCCGGGAACTCGCGCAGTACCGGCACCTCGATGCCTAGTTTCGGCAGGAGCACCTCGCGCGGCGCGCAGGCGACGATGCTCAGAATGAGCATCGTCGTCCCGGCGCAAGCAGGGACCCAGTGGCTTTTCTTCATCAGGCTCGCCACCGCCCCGGCGAAAGCCGGGGCCCAGAATCTTTGGACCCCGGCTTTCGCCGGGGTGACGGAATGGGTCGTCGCTTCCCTCAATGTCTTCATTCTTCGTTCCCCTCACGGCGCCCAGAACAGGTAAACGAAGCGCAGCTCGAAGTACGGCGAGGCGGAAACCGCCGCCGCTTCCTGCACGCCGTTCACCGTGGTCATGACTTCCGAGATCTTCGGGCCCGGCCTCAGGCTGCCGTCCGGCGCGACGGCCGGCGCGAAGACGTCGAAAGGTAGGTCGATCTGGCTGCCCTTGCCGGACAGCGGCACCGCCACGCGGGCGTTGAGCACGGCCGAACTGCGGTAGATGTAATAGAAGCCCAGCGTGCCGAGCACGCCGCGCGTCCCGCGATCCTCGTAGGTGCCGGGCTGGGGCGCCAGGAAGAACACCGCGCCCGGGCAGTCCGGCGGCGCGATGCCGAGGTTGGCGCAGCCGGTGTCCGGCGTGGTCGGCTGGTCCGCCAGATTGATGCTGGGGTTCTCGAAGCGGTTCGGGCCGACCGACGAGCGGTAAGACAGGCCGAGGTCGGCGAACCACTTCTCGCTGAATTTCCAGGTGAAGTTGATTTCGGCGGTTTCCACGTCGGCCGGCTCGGAAGGCACCAGCCCGCCATAGGCCGGATCGTCGTTCTCGCTGTTGAACTGGCGCGAGATCGTGCCGTCGATGAACAGCCGCCCGAACCAGTTCTGGTGCAGGGCGAGCTGCGGCGCCACCGTCCAGTAATTGGTGCCCGGGTTGAGCAGCGAGCGCTCGTCGTAGTCACCGACCGGGGCCTTGACCGTGGTGGCGAACAGTCCGTTCCACTGCAGCGGGCCCCAGCGGTGTACGTCGCCGTAGATGCCGCCGAGCACGAACAGATCGCCGAAGCCGCTGTTGCCCGAGCGCATGCCGAAGCGCCGGCTGAGATCGGTGACCTCGCCAGTGGCCTGCTGGTGATTGAGCGTGCCGATCACACGGAAGAACTGGTCGTGGTCCTTGAGGTACCACACATCGCTGTCGCGAAACACGTTGCCGATCCACAGGTACTTCAGCAGGAACAGCGAGGCCTGCACTTCCTCCCCGCCGCGGATGGCGCCGGAGCCGAGCGCCTGCTTGTCGCCGTTGCGGTCGTAGACCTCGTCGATGGCGGTGTAGATGAAGGTGCCTTCGGTGTACTGGCCGCGCGGCAGGCGCGAGTATTCGGCCAGGTGCGGCGTGAAGATGAAACCGGCCTGCGCCAGGCCGCAGGCGCCGGACAGCAGCGCGGCGACGGCGAGTCTTCTCAGTACCATGGGTCGCCCCTCCCGAAGCTGTAGCCGATCGTCAGCAGGACGATGTTCGAGGCGTAGCTGCGTGCGCCGCCGAGCCCGTCCACCGTCACCGACTGCCCGGAGGGTGCCGGTGCGCACAGCCCGGTCCTGACCACGCCGCAGCCGGCCGGGCGATCCTGGAAGGGCAACGTGAACTCGCCGCTCTCACCGTCCAGCGGCGCGACGACGTGCAGGCCGGCGAGCCAGTTCTGCGCCACGAACCAGTTGAGCGACAATCCGGCGCTCAGCAGCCGGGTGCCGTCGTCGCGATACTCGCCCGGGATGGGTTCTGTCCCCTCGCGGCCCGGACGCGCAGCGGGCGTATCGACGGCGAAGCGCACATCGCCGTATTCGTTGGTATCACCATCCTGGTATTGCACGAAGCCGCCCAGGTAAAGGCCGGTTGCCAGCCGCCGTGTCAGGCTGAGATCGGTGATCAGCAGGTCGCCGAGCTGCGTCGGCTCGTTGCCGCCGAAGGCCGGTTCTTCGTTGTTGTCGAAGGTTTTCCAGGTCAGGCCCGCGTCCAGCAGCCAGGCGTCGGCTGGCTGCCAGTGCAGGCCGACCGTGCCGTGGAAGGCGTACTGGTTGGTGCCGGTGTTGACGGGTGCGTCGGCGTCATAGTCGCCGCTGGGCAGGGTGACGCCGACCAGCGCCAGTACGGCGAAAGGCGTGGTCTTGCGTTCGCGCCAGTTGTCGGAACCGATGAGGAAGCTGCCGAACTCGAAGGTCAGGTCGCCGATGCCGGAGGCGTTGTTCTCGAGGCCGTTGGCGTCAATGAAAGTCTCCAGTGTGCCGCGCGTTTCGACATCGGCGGCACGGAACGTCAGGCGCGCCGTGTGCAGGCGGCTGGAGAGAAACGGCAGCTGCTCGGCCTCGAACATCGGAAAGTACCACTGGAAGGCCAGCGCGCCGCGCGTCTGCGGGAACTCGCTCGCGCCGGCGAGATTGGGCAGGCTAGTGCCGGTTTCGTCGCCGTCCGCATCGAAGACCGCATCGCGCGGGTCGTGCGCGAGATGCGCCGTGGCATACAGCCCCGGATACAGCGGCTTGTAACGGCCGAAGCCCTGCACGCTGGCGTCCTCGACCGCCCAGGCAGGGCTGGACACGAGTGCGCACAGGCCGGTGACGATCAATGTCCTCGGGAAGCCCTGCCGGGTATCTCGGCTCACCCCAGCGAAAGCCGGGGACCAGGGTCTTGAAAGTCGCTGGATTCCGGCTTTCACCACGGCGACGGAATCCATCAGGACCTTCCTAAGTCGCGTCGTTCTTCCGGGGTGGGTTGGCATGGTCTCGCTCCGTACTCGCATGGGGTGCTGTCGTTTCATATAGCTTCCTGATTTCGGGCTTCAGGATTTTCCCCGCGCCGCTCTTGGGCAGCGCGGGCAGGAACAGGAAATGCGTCGGCAGCTTGTAGCGCGCGAGCTTCGGGCGCAGGGCTTCGCGCAGCCGCTGCGCGTCTGCACAGGCGCCGGGGCGCAGCGCCACGGCGGCGAGGCCGACCTCGCCCCAGCGTGCATCCGGCACACCGATCACGGCACACTCGGCCACCTCGGGCAGCGCGTACAGTGCGTTTTCGATCTCCACCGGGAACACGTTCTCGCCGCCGCTGATGAACATCTCCTTGCGCCGGCCGGTGATCGTGAAGAAGCCGTCGTCGTCCTGGCGCGCCAGGTCGCCGGTCCACAGCCAGCCGTCACGCAGCGTCGCGGCGGTTTCTTCGGGCCGCCGCCAGTAGCCGGCGAACACATGCGCGCCGTGCAGGGTCAGCTCGCCGGTTTCGCCCCGCGCGACCGGGGTGCCGTCGGGCCGGCGGATCACGGCCTCGGTGTTGAGGATGGGCTTGCCGACCGAGCCGGGACGCTGCTCGGCGTCTTCGAGTTCCATGGCGAAACAGTTCACGCCGGCCTCGGTCAGGCCGTAACCCTGCTTGAAGCGCACGCCCTTGTCGGCGAAGTGCCGGCGCACGGGTTCCGGGCAGGGCGCCCCGCCGGCGATCGCCCAGCGCACCGCACCCAGGTCCGCGGTGGCGAAATCCGGATGCTCGGCCAGCATCTGGTACATGGTCGGCACCATGAACAGCAGCGTCGCCCGGTGCTGCTGCGCCAGGCGCAGGTACAGACCGGGGTCGAAGGCCGGCGGCAGCACCACGCGCCCGCCGAGCCAGAGCAGCGGCGTGCTGAGCACGTTGATCGCGGCGTGGAAGGCGGGCGTGGCCTGGATGGCGCAGTCGGTGTCACGCAGGCCCCAGGAGAACACGGTGTTCACCGCGTTGCAGAAGGTCTGCCGGTAGGGTAGCAGCGCCCCCTTGGGCAGTCCTGTGCTGCCGCCCGTGAACAGCATCATGTGAATGTCGTCGCCGGACAGGACCGGCGCTGGAAGATCGAGGGGCTCCGGCCCGCTCTCCAGCCAGCCGGCGTAGTCATCGAGAGCCAGCCGCCGGCCTTCGATCGCCTGCGCTTGTTCCGCGCACTGGCGGTCATGGAACAGGAATGCGGGCTCGACCTCCGCCGCCAGCTGGCGCTGCTCGGCGATGGACAGCCGGTAGTTGAAGGGCGTGTAGATGAAGCCCAGCTTGGGCGCGGCCAGGATCAGATCGATGTGCGCCAGGTGATTGAGCGCGAGGATGCCGACACGATCGCCCGGTCCGATCCCGCATGCGCGCAGTCGCCCCGCGAGTTTCGCGGCGCGCGCCTCCAACTCGCGGTAGCGATACCAGCGATCCTCGAACCAGACCGCGGGGCGCTCCGGCGTCAGCCGCGCGCGCTGGCCGATGAGGTCGTAACTCACGGCCCACCCCAGCGCAGGCAGAGCGCGTTCCAGACATAGCCGATGCCGGCGGCGACCAGCACCACCAGGTCGCCGCTATTCAGTTTGCCGGCCTTGCGCGCGAGGATGAGGCTCAGGAACTGGTCGACCTGCCCGATGTGGCCATAGTCATCGAGATAAATCGACCGGCCGGCGGCAAGCCCGAGGCGTTCGAGAATTTTTTCGTGCGCGCTGCGCTTCATGTGCAGCATGGCGATGTACTTCACGTCGGCCAGCGTGGCGCCGGACTCACGCACCGCGTCCTCGACCACGCGGCAGAAGTTGGCCAGTGACTTTTCTTCCAGCCGCGCCTTCATGCCGGCCGGGTCGCGCACCCGCAGCCGGTAGTCGGCGACATTGTCCGGGGTCAGCGGCGCGCGTGTGCCGCCGACCGGCACCAGCACGTCCTCGGAGAAGCTGCCGTCGGTGATGAAGCGCGAGGCGAGGATGGCATGTCCATGCCCGCCACGGCACACCACGGCCGCGCCGCCGCCGGCCGCCAGGTTATAAAGGAAGCGGGTGTTGGGGTCCTTGAAATCCACCAGGTCGCCATTGCGGTAGCCGCCGGCCACCAGCACGGCGTTGACGCTGGCGTCCGCGGTGATGAGATCTTTGGCGAGCTTCAGGCCCAGCACGCCAGTACCGCATTTCTGGCCGATGTCGAAGGCATAGGCATTGTGCGCGCCGAGGTCGTGCGCCAGCTTGATGCCGCTGGTCCAGACCGGATAGTCCTTGTGCTCCTCGTTGATCGAGATCACCACATCGATGGCGCCGGCACCGATGCCGGCGTCGGCCAGTGCCGCCTGCGCCGCGCGCACGCCCATGACATTGGTGTGGTCGTCCGGGCTCGGCACGGTTTTCTGCGTGATGCCCAGCTTGTCGCGCACCACGGCTTCCGGCAGGCCGCTGGCGGCGGCGATCGCGCCAGCGCTCATGCGCCCGGCGGGCAGGTAAACACCGAGGCCGGCAATGCAGGCCGTCATTTCCGTTCCGGTGCCATGCCGTGGGCAATGAAGTCGATCACGCCGTCCATCAGCCTCGGTGGCAGGCCTTTGTCGTCCCACAGGCAGTAGCGCAGGCCGAGGAAGTGCCCGAGGCCCATCAGCGCCCAGGCACGGGCCTCGGCGTGGCCGGGCCGCAGCTCGCCGGCGCGCTGCGCCTTGCGCAGCGCCTCGGCATAGGCCGCGGCGAACTCCTCGTAGTAGGCGCGGTAGCTGGCTTCGTCCACGAACAGCGACTCCTGTACCACGCGGTACAGGTTGCGGTGTTCGGCGACGAAGCGCAGGAAGGCCTCCAGGCCCACGCGCTCGGCCTGCAGGCGCGGGCCGGCATCCGCAATCGCCTGGCTGATGGCGGCGCGCAGCTTGCGCCCCATGTGCCGCACCAGTTCGCGGAAGATGTCTTCCTTGCTCTGGAAGTAGAGGTAGAAGGTCCCTTGGCCGACGTCGGCGGTACGGGTGATGTCGGCGATCGAGGCGTTGTGGAAGCCGAGCGTGCCGAAGGCCTGCTCGGCGGCGTCGAGCAGGCGGGTGCGGGTGGCTTCGCCCCGGGCGGTCACGGGTCGTTTCGAGACTGCTGCGCGGCCGTGATGCGAGGTCGTGCGGTGCTCGGAATCCTCATTGACCAACGTGTCAACTCCGGTTCCTGCGCTCCTGACTCCCTCGCCTGACGGCCGCTCGCGACGTTTGGAAACGACCCGGCTGGATGCGGCTTTGGTCCTCATGCCCCTCCAAACATGACGACTGATTCAGGTTTCAGTATGCTAGCCGGCGTCAGCGGCTGTCAACGGGGGAATCCATGACCAGGCATGCGGTAGTGACGGGCGGTACGGGCGCGATCGGCACGGAGATCTGCCGGCAGCTGGCGCAGGCGGGCCACCGTGTCACGGCCATCGGCCATCCGGCCGAGGCGCAACGCCTGCCCGCCTGGCGCGAGTCCTTGCAGCGGGACGGCTTCGGGATCGGGGCGGAGCTCTGCGATCTCTCTGACTGGGACGCCTGCGTGGCGCTGGCGCCACGCCTGGGCGAGGTGGACATCCTGGTCAACGCCGCCGGCATCACGCGGGATGCGCGGCTGGTGAAGATGACGCCCGAGCAGTGGCGCGCGGTCATGGCCGCCAACCTCGACAGCGTGTTCAACCTGACGCGCCAGCTGATCGAGGGCATGTGCGCGCGCGGCCACGGGCGCATCGTCAACATCTCATCGGTCAACGGCCAGAAAGGGCAGGCGGGCCAGACCAATTACTCGGCATCCAAGGCCGGCCTGCACGGCTTTACCCTGGCGCTGGCGCGCGAGGTCGCCGGCAAGGGCGTGACCGTGAACACGGTCTCGCCGGGCTACATCGACACGCCCATGATCCGCCAGGTGCGCGAGGAGATCCGCGTGCAGATCCTGAAAGAGATCCCGGTGGGCCGCTTCGGCACGCCGGCCGACATCGCGCGCGCCGTTTTATTCCTGGTGGATGACGCGGCCGGCTTCATCACCGGCGCGGACCTGTCCGTCAACGGCGGGCAGTACATGGCTTGATGAAACAGGCCACGGTCCGCGCCAGACGTAGGCGTGATCACACGGCAACGATGAGGGGTGCTTCGTCGCCCACCCGGATCCGCCGCACCGCCAGCCCGTAAACCTGGCTGAGCCGGTCTTCCTGAAGCACGTCCTGTGGCGGGCCGCAGCCCAGCAGCCGGCCGCCGTGCAGCAGGGCGACCCGATCGGCATAGCGCGCGGCCAGGTTGAGATCGTGCAGTACCGCCAGCACGCCGATATGCCGCAGCTTGAGCCGGTTGAGCAATCGCAGTACGCCATGTTGGTGCGCGAGATCGAGGCTGGCGGTGGGCTCATCGAGCAGCAGATAGCGCGGGGCATCCGCATCGGATTCCCAGATCTGCGCCAGCGCCCGGGCCAGCTGGACGCGCTGTCGCTCGCCGCCGGACAAGCTGGTGTAGTCACGCGCCGCCAATGGCAGGGCATCCACGGCGGCCAGCGCCGCCTGCGCGATGTGCTCATCCTGCGCATTGCCATGGCGCAGGGTATGCGGCGTGCGGCCAAGCAGCACCACCTCGGCCACACTGAAGGGGAAGCTCAGCCGGTCGGCCTGCGGCATGACCGCACGCAGCCGTGCCAGGATTTGGCGCGGCGTCGTGTCGAGGCTTCGCCCATTCATGAGTATTCCCCCGCTGCTCGGCGCCAGTTCGCCGGACAGGATTCGCAGCAGGGAGGATTTGCCGGCGCCGTTCGGGCCCAGCACGGCCAGCAGCTCGCCCGGCCGCAGCTGCAGGCTGAGGTCCTGCAGCAGCACGCGGCCGCGCAGGCGCAGCGTGGCGTCGCGGCATTCGAGCATCAATAGCCCTCCAGATGCTGCCGGCGCAGCAGCCACAGGAAGAAGGGCGCGCCGAGCAGGGTGGTGAGGATCCCGACAGGCAGCTCGGTCGGCGGCAGGGCGCAACGCGCCGCGATGTCGGCCGCCACCAGCAGCCCGCCGCCGAGCCAGGCCGCGGCTGGCAGCAGCGTGCGGTGATCGGGCCCCAGTGTCAGGCGCAGCAGGTGCGGCACCAACAGGCCCACGAAGGCGATGATGCCGGCCAGCGACACCGCCGCGCCGACGCCCAGCGCGATGCCCAGCAGCAGCCGGCGCTTGAGCCGGTCCACGTCGATGCCGAGGTGGCCGGCCTCGGCCTCGCCGAGCAGCAGCGCGTTGAGCCCGCGCGCCGCGCGCGGGATCAGCAGCAAGGGCAGCAGCATGAGCGGCGCCGCCAGCAGCAGATCGGTCCAGCCCGCTTTGCCGAGGCTGCCGAAGCTCCAGAAGTTCAGCGAGCGCAGCGCGTGGTCGTCGGCGATGTGGCTGAGCAAGCCGATGCCGGCCAGGCACAGCGCGTTGATGGCGATGCCTGCCAGCAGCACACCGGCGATGGACAGCCGGCCCTGGCGCTGCGCCCAGCCGGCGACCAGTGCGGTGGCGGCCAGGCCGCCGCCGAAGGCGGCGAGCGGCAGCAGCAGG
>DATLYR010000131.1 GCA_035574475.1 Nevskiales bacterium
GCGGCACTCATCGGCTACGTGCGTAACGGTCGCATCGCGCCCGGCGGCAGCTGCCGCCTGCTGGATACGGCCGATGGCGTGATCGCGCTCAACCTCGCGCGCGATGACGACTGGGCCCTGCTGCCGGCCTGGCTCGAGGAGTATGTCGCACCGCACTGGGGTTCGGTCGCGGAAGCGATCCGTCAGCGCAGCGCGCCTGCGCTCGTCGAGCGCGGCCGCGAACTCGGCTTGGCGGTGGCGGAGGCTTCTTCTCCCTTCCCCTGGACGGGGGAGAACTTTTTGATTCCCTCCCCCCTGACGGGGGAGAAAGCGTTTCTTGCTCCCTCCCCCTCGATGGGGGAGAACTCCGCTTTTACTCCCTCCCCCTGGACGGGGGAGGGCGGGGGTGGGGGTGTCAAGCCGCTCGTCGTCGATCTCACCTCGCTCTGGGCCGGACCCTTGTGCAGCCGTCTGCTGCAGGCCTGCGGGGCCGAGGTGGTGAAGATCGAGAGCCTGCAGCGGCCCGATGGCGCACGGCGCGGCTCGCCGGCGTTCTTCGATCGGCTCAATGCCGGCAAGCGCTGCGTGTCGCTGGATTTTTCGAGCGCCTCGGGCCGTGCCGAGCTGCGCGCCTGGCTGCAACGCGCCGACATCGTGATCGAAGGCTCGCGCCCGCGTGCGCTGCGCCAGCTCGGCATCCATGCCGAAGAATTCATCGCCGCAAAACCCGGCCTCAGCTGGATCAGCCTGACGGGTTACGGCCGCACGCCCGATGCGGAGAACGCGATCGCCTACGGCGACGACGCGGCGGTCGCCGCAGGGCTTTCCTGGGTTCAGTACCAGGCCACCGGCACATGGATGTTCGTCGGCGATGCGATTGCCGATCCAATCACCGGCCTGCACGCCGCGCTGGTCGCCTGGGCCGGCTGGCGCAAGGGCGGCGCCGGACTGGTGCCGCTGGCGCTGTGCGACGTCGTGCGCCAGTGCATCGCCTTCGACCTGCCGGCCACGTCCGAAGCGATTCGCGAACGGCAGCGGGTGTGGGCCGCGCGGGTCGTGGGCACCCATTGCCGCCATCCCCGCGTGCGCGGTAATGACAAGAGCGGATGCTGATCCGTCACGCCGACCTGCTCCAGCACGGCCGCGCCGACGTGCGCCTCGGCAACGGCCTGATACTCGAAATCGGTCGCGGCCTGCGTCAACATCCGGGCGAAGGGCTGCTCGATGCCGACGGCGCTGCGCTCCTGCCCGGCCTGCACGACCATCACATCCACCTGCGTGCGCTGGCGGCGGCGATGGCGTCGGTCGCCTGCGGGCCGCCGCAGGTCACGGGCGCCGATTCGCTGGCCGCACGCCTGCGCCAGGCCGCGGCCCAGGCCCGTCCCGGCGACTGGATCCGCGGCGTCGGTTATCACGAGTCCGTCGCCGGCGAGCTCGACCGCCACTGGCTCGACCGGCATGTCGCCGACCGACCGGTGCGCATCCAGCACCGCAGCGGTCGGTTGTGGGTGCTGAATTCACCAGCGCTCGAGCGGATCGGCGCGCGCGAGGACGGCGGTGAGGACCCGCTGGAGCGTCGCGACGGCCGGCTGACCGGGCGGCTGTACGATGCCGACGCCTGGCTGCGCGCGCGCCTGGGCAATGCGCGCCAGGACCTGAGTGCCGTCAGCCGGCGGCTGGCGGGTTTCGGCGTCACCGGCGTGACCGACACCACACCCGGCAACACCCGCGACGACTACGCCTATTTCCGCGCCGCGCACGCGCGCGGTGAGCTGCTGCAGGACGTACTGGTGATGGGCGACAACAGTCTCGACGATCTACGGGGCGAGCGGCGGGGTGGGGGCGTCGTGCGTGGCCCGCGCAAGTTCCACCTGCACGATGCCGACCTGCCGGAACTGGGCGAAGTCTGCGCCGCCATCGAGGCCAGTCATGCCGCACGGCGGCCGGCGGCCTTCCACTGCGTGACGCGCGCCGAACTGGTGTTCGCGCTGGTTGCACTGCGCGAGGCCGGCTGCATTGCGGGTGACCGCATCGAGCATGCCGCGGTGACGCCGCCGGATCTACTGGCCCAGGTCGCGGAGCTGGGCCTCATCGTGGTGACGCAGCCGAATTTCATCGCCGAACGCGGCGATGCCTATCTGCGCGACGTGGACGCTGTCGATCGGCCCTGGTTGTACCGCCTGCGCGGGTTTCTGGCGGCTGGCGTGGCGCTGGCCGGCAGCACCGATGCGCCCTTCGGCGATGCCAATCCCTGGAAGGCGATGCAGGCGGCGGTGGATCGGCGCACGGCGGCCGGCGCCATGATCGGCGCAGGGGAGTCCCTGGGCCCGGAGGAGGCCCTGAACCTCTTTCTGGCGCCGCTCTGCAGCCCGGGCCAGCAGCCACGGGCGCTGGCGGTGGGTGCGTCAGCCGATCTTTGTCTGCTCGACCGGCCCTGGGCCGAGGCGCGCCAGGCGCTCGGCGCGGTGCGCGTGCAATGCACCTTCAAGGCCGGCGCATTGATCTGGCCGGCGGCTACAGGATCCCCGGAATGAGCGCCTTGCGGTCCTTCGGATAGTCGGGGAAGTTCTCCAGATACCAGCGGTGGTGCGACAGCGCACGCGGCGCGAGATTTGAGATCGTGAACAGCGCGAAGGCCAGCCCGGCCAAGGTGTAGCTCATCAGCGCCCAGCCGCACCACAGCAGGATCTCGCCGAAATAATTCGCCGCGGATACGTAACGGAACATCCCGCCGTAGGGAATCTTGTAGCCGGTCGAGCCGTCGGCGCGCAGGTTGATGAGGATCGAGTCGGCGCGGAAGTTGATCCACCAGCCGGTGGCGGCGATGGCCAGGCCCACGATCAGCCGCGGATCCTGCAGCCAGTCGGCGCTCGCCAGGTGCGGCGCGAACGCTACGGCATAGCCGTTCACGAACCCGTTGACCGCGTTGAAGACAAACCCGAACACCACGCCGCTGAGCGGGAAGCGCTTGTGCCGGTCGCGCATGCGCAGCGGATACAGGATCGCGCGGTGGACGTAGTGCGCCTGCCACAGGCCGAACAGCAGCAGCTGCGCCGCGGACGGCGACTCCACCAGCCACCAGAAGCTGAGCGCGAAGCTGAACCACTGCGGCGACTCGAACAGCAGCCAGGCCGGCAGCGCCGGCCAGGTGCCGGCCTGGCCCGGCAGCATATGGCGGCCATAGGGATTGACCTTGCGCAGGGTGCCGAAGAAGGTCAGCACGGACAGGATTAATATCCCGTAAATCAATCCGTTATGAACCTGTCCCAGCATGGCCGTCCCCCGCTTTGGATGGCTTTCAGTCTGGCCTGCACCCGGATTCCGGACCTAGTCCACATGGGGGATGGCGCCAAAGAAGGAATTTGTGAATCTAACTCGCAAATTCACCCGACCGGCCAGCATCCCGACGGCATGAGCGCACTCGCCGCCCGCAAGCCGACCGATTCGCCGACGCGTCCGGCACGTCCGGGGCGCCCGGCGCGCGTCAATGCGCAGGCCATCATCCGTGCCGCGATCGAGATCGGCCTCGAGGGCGTCACGCTCAAGCAAGTGGCGGATCGCCTGGGCGTGGCCGTGCCCACGCTGTACCGCCACGTGCGCAATCGCGACGAACTGGTGCGCCTGGCCGCCTTCCAGATCACGCTGGCGCGCGCCATGCCGCAGGCCGCCGGCCTGCACTGGAGCGAGCTGGCGCAGCGCTATGCCGAGAGCCTGTTCGAGTCCTTCATGGCCGAGCCGCAACTGATCGGCGAGCTGCTGCGGGGGCGCCTCGGCCCGCACGCCGAAGTGGACGTGCTCGAGCAGTTCCTGGCCGCGCTCGCCCCGCACGGGTTCACGCTGGAAGAAGGCGCCCAGCTGTTCCATGCCATCGGCATGATCACGATCGGCGCTGCCGCCGGCTCGATCGGCCTGGCCGCCAGCACGGCGTCCGGCCAGTCCTGGATCGCCGAGATGCGCCGCACGCTGACCGAGCGCGACCCGGCGGAGCTGCCGCGCGTGCGCCGCGTGCTGCCGGCGCTGCTCGAAACCGAATCCATCCCCTGGCAGCACGCGCTGCAGCGCCTGCTGGCCGGTATCGCCGCGGCACGCGGTGAAGAATTGCCCGCCCCGGCCCTGCCCCGCAAAAGCGACAGGGAATCTTGAATCGCAAGGAGACCAAGCCATGACCGCAGCCGCCCGCATCGAGATCGACAGCCGCATCTTCAATCCCTATTCCAAGGACTACATCCGCAACCCGGACCCGGTGTGGCAGGTGCTGCTGCGCGATTACCCGATCGCCTGGCACAAGGAACTGGGTATGTGGCTGGTGAGCACGCACGAGCTGTGCGAGAAGATGCTCAAGGACAACCGCTTCTCGCCGTTCTTCGGCCACTGGGAGCATGCGCCGCCGCCCAAGCCGGAAGACCAGAAGACCGACTTCGACCGCGCCTACGAGGTGGGCTTCTTCGCGGTGTCGCCCAAGGATCACCTGCGCCTGCGCAAACTGACCATGCCGGCGTTCTCGAAACCCGTCATGGGCAAGATCGACGCCAAGATCCGCGACCTGGTGCTGGAGTGCTTCGACGCCATCGGCGACGCCGAGGAGTTCGATGCCTACCAGGCGTTCGCCAGCAAGATTCCGGTACGCGCGATCTCGCGCATGGTCGGCGTGCCGACCAATATGGAAGAGTTCTTCCACGAGTTCGCGGTCAACATCATCAAGGCCACGCGCATCAACCTGAGCGCCAAGGAGCGCGAGGCGGCGATGCAGGGCACCCAGGCCGGCTTCGACTACTTCAAGCGGCTGATCGCCGAGCGCCGCGCGCGGCCCGAAGGTCCGGGCGACGACTTCATCGGCAGCCTGATCAGCGCCCAGGACCAGGACGACCGGCTGACCGACTACGAGATCCTGTCGGTGATCTTTGCGCTGATCACGGCAGGCTCGGACACGGCCACCGACCTGCATACCTTCCTGCTGCAGGCGCTGCTCAGCCACCCCGACCAGTACGCGCTGCTCAAGCAGAAGCCCGAGCTGATGGAGAACGCCATCATCGAGTCCCTGCGCTGGGCCTCGTTCGGCAAGATGCCGTTCTTCCGATTCGCCACCGAGGACATCGAGTTCGCCGGACAGCTGATCAGGAAGGGGCAGGGTATCGGCATCAACATCATGGCCGCCTGGCACGACCCGGCGAAATGGGAAAACCCCACCCAGCTCGACATCACACGCAAGCTCGACGGCAACATCGTGTTCGGCGCCGGCGCGCATTTCTGCATCGGCACTTACCTGGTCCGTGTGCAGGGCCAGCTGATGCTGTCCGAGTTCATGAAGCGCTATCCCGACGCCGAGCTGGCCGACGGCGACGGCCGCGTGGACTACGAGTGGACCCACCACAACGCGCGCCGTATCAACCGGCTGATCATCAAGACGAATCGCAAAGCCAGCCAGAAGGCCGCGTGAGATGAGCCAGGATACGAAAGGCTTTTTTGAAGCGTCGCGCCAGGGATGGCGCGTCCTGGTGCAGGGACGCACGGCATGAACAGGTGGATCTGCGTCATCTGCGGCTTCATTTATGATGAAGCCGCCGGCCTGCCCGAGCACGGCATCGCGCCGGGCACGCGTTTCGCCGACCTGCCGGAGGACTGGACCTGTCCCGAGTGCGGGTCGCCGAAATCGGCCTTCGAGCCGTACAACGAATAGTCCGGGACGAGCCCGGAACCCATAAACCAGGGGGAGTCATGAAGCAGAAGCTGGAAGGCCGTTACCCGGCCTCGTCCGATGTCGTCATCAAGATGATGACCGACCGGAAGTTCTACACCGATCGTCTGGATCTGCAGGGCCTCAAGGACTACGAGGTGCTGGACCACAAGTCCGACGGCAAGAACTTCAGCATCACCATCAAGCGCAAGATCGGCCCGATCGTGGTGACCTCGGTCGAGACTTGGAACCTGGCCAGGAAGACCGGCTCCATCAAGGTGGAGCTGGCCGGCATGCCGATGGAGGTGTCCTGCGTTACCTCGCTGGCCGACAAGGGCGGCGAGTGTGTGCTGACCTACGACTGGGACATCCGCTCGAAGGTCCCGCTGGTGGGGGGCAAGATCGAGAAGCAGTTCGCCGGCGAGAACGAGAAGGCCATCCCCGAGCAGACCCGGCTCGGCATCCAGCTGCTCAAGAACTATGCCTGAACGCCCGGCCGTGCCGAGATAGGTTCTAGTCGGTTCGGACGATGCCCGGCGGGCACACCGCAGGGCTACCATAGTCTGCGGCCCGCAGCGTGCCGCATACCCGGTGCAGTGAGGAGCATCAAATGAAATTCAGAGCGTTACTCGTGATGGGCCTGTCCGCTGGCCTGGCGCTGACGGTACTGGACGCCGCCGCCAAGGCGCCACCGGACAAGATCGCCGAGCTGGACGGCCCGCGGCTGACCTGCATCGGCGCCGAGCGCGCCGGCACGCCCTCCGGCGTCGCCGAATACACCGGCAAGTGGTTCAAGACCTGGCCGGGCCAGACCAAGCCGTTCGGCTACGAGCCCGGGCCCTATGCCGACGAGAAGCCGCTGTTTACCATCACCGCGCAGAACATGTCCCAGTACGCGGACAAGCTGACCGAAGGCCAGAAGGCGCTGTTCAAGAAGTACCCGCAGCACTACAGGATGCACGTCTATCCCAGCCATCGCGACTTCCGTAACGCGGACTGGGTATGTGAGACCATCAAGAAGAACGCGGCCAGCGCCGAGCTGGTCGACAACGGCCTGGGCGTCAAGGGCTACGGCGGCGCCATCCCGTTCCCGTTCCCGCAGAGTGGCCTGGAGGCGGTGTGGAACATCATCAACCCGCACCGTGCCTGGACCGAGAAGGCGGTCTGCGATATCGCCGACGTCTACTCGAACGGCAGCATCGCCTGGGGCCGCAACCGGTTCAAGACCATGAACCTGATGAACAACCCGGACGCCAGCAAGCGCGGCAACTACCAGGACAAGATCAACGCCTACTTCTACACCAGCTACATCCTGCCGGAGCGCGACAAGGGCTTCACCGCGGTCGGCTACCAGCCCAACAACTTCTCCAAGGACGCCACCACGTCCTGGCAGTACCAGCCGGGCATCCGACGCGTGCGCCAGGCGCCGGAGGTGTGCTGCGACTACCCGGTGCCGCCGGCCGGCCTGCGCACGGTGGACGACGACTACGTCTTCAACGGCTCGCCCGAACGTTATACCTGGAAGCTGGTGGGCAAAAAGGAAGTCTACATTCCCTACCACAACTTCCGTTTCAATGATCCTGCGCTCAAGTACAGCGAGCTGATCAAGCCGAACACGCCCAACCCGGATTACGTGCGCTACGAGCTGCATCGCGTCTGGGTGGTGGAAGGCTCGCTCAAGCCGGGCCAGCGCCACATCTACAGCAAGCGTACGTTGTACGCCGACGAGGATACCTGGATCGCGATGTGGGCCGACAACTACGACGGCCGCGGCCAGCTGTGGCGCACGGCGACGGTGATGTACTTCTACTCGCAGGAGTCGGGCGCGCTCCACCGCGGCGCGTCGTTCTACCACGATCTGACCTCGGGTGCCTACGAGGCGGGCTATCTGACCAACGAGCGCGGCGACGACTGGTGGCGCATCAACGTGCCGCTGTCGCCCGAGGAATTCAGCCCGCAGGCGGCGGCCAGGGGCGGGCATTGATCAAGCCCTACGGGCTCCTTTCAAAACAAGCAAAGGCAAAGAGTAAGAGCGGGGCGGCGAGAGCCGCCCCGTCATTCATCGGGGGAGAGTGACAGAACATGAAAACGGCTTTCATCACCGGCGCCAACGTCGGCCAGGCCAATCTGTTAGTCAAGGCGCTGGACCAGCGCGGCTGGCAGGTGTTCGCGGGCGTGTTGCCCGGCGCGCCGACCGACCTGAAGACCGGCGGCAACGTCACGGTCGTGGACCAGGACGTGTCCGACACCGAGTCGGTGCAGAAGAGCGCCGAGGTCGTGACCAAGGCGCTGAATGGCGGCGGACTGGACCTGCTGATGAACGTCGCCGGGGTGGCCAACGTCGCCACCGGCGTGCTGGAGGCGGTGGATCTGAAAGCGGTCGAACGCCTCTTCCACATCAACACCTTCGGCCAGCTGCGCGTGGTGCAGGCCTTCCTGCCGCTCCTGCGCAAGAATGCGCCGGGCTCGCGCATCGCCAATTACAGCTCTGGCGCGATCATCGCCAATCCGGTCGGCGCCGGCGCCTACAACATGTCCAAGCACGCCATCCACGGCATGACCCTGACGCTGCGTCATGAGTTGGCACCGTTCGGCATCCAGGTGACCTCGATCATCCCCGGCGGTGTGCTCACGGACATGTCCAAGAACTCGCACGTCAACACGCGCAACAGCTGGAACCAGCAGCCCGAACACATCCGCAAGGTGTACGAACCGCTGGCCAATACCTACATGCAGGTGCTGCCGGACATGCTGGAAAAGACCGGCAGCACACCGGAGCAGGCGCTGGCAGGCACGCTGCAGATCCTGGACAAGAAGAAGTGGAAGCCGATGGAGTACCTCGGCAAGGACGTGAAGCCCATGGGCCTCATGCGCCGGCTGCTGTCCGACAGCCAGCTCGAGTCCATGATGCGCATGACCTTCAAGATCCCGGTGTACAAGTCCTGACTGTCTGATCCCCTCCCCCGTGACGGGGGAGAACGACTTTACTTCCCCTCCCCCTTGACGGGGGAGGGTTGGGGAATCACATGAACGCCGTCATGAAAGAAACCAGCGACATCGCCGCGCTGTTCCAGCGCGTCGCCGCCCACGCCCCGACCTACGCCCAGACCACGGCCGAAGAACGCCTCGAGCGCATCGGCCGCCTGTACCGGGCGATCATGGCCGCGCGCCCCGCCATCCACGCCGCCGGCCGCAAGGAACTGCGCCTGATCGACCTGGACATCGACGGCCAGCTGCTGATGCTCAAGACCGAGTACGAGTTCATCACGCGGCACCTGCGGCAGTGGATGCAGCCGGAGCCGGTGCAGGGCTCGCTGATGACGGTCGGCAAGCGCTGTTACATCCAGTACCAGCCCAAGGGCGTGGTCCTGCATGTCTCGACCTGGAACGCGCCGATCGCCGAGGCCTTCATCCCCGGCTTCGGCGCGCTCGCGGCCGGTAACCCCTTCGTCCTCAAGCCCTCGGAGCTGGCGCCGGAATCTGCGCAAGTGCTGGCCGACATCGCCAGGCGTGCACTGCCGGAGGAGGAGTTCGCCGTGGTCAACGGCGGGCCGGAGGTCGCGCAGGAACTGCTGCGCCAGCCCTTCAACCACATTTTCTACATCGGCGGGCACGCCGTCGGCCGGATCATCATGAAGGCCGCGGCCGAGCACTTCGCCACCGTGACGCTGGAGATGGGCGGCAAGAATCCGACCATCATCGACGCCAGCGCCGACGTGGACGATGCCGCACGCAAGACCGCCTGGGGCCGCGTGTGCAACGCCGGCCAGGTGTGCCTGGCGCCGGACTACGCACTGGTACACACGTCCCTCGTGCGCCCTTTCATCGACGCGCTGGCCAAGCACATGACCGTCATGTACAACCACGACGGCAAGGGCTTCCAGAAGTCGGCGTACCTGCCGCGCATCGTCAACGGCCGGCATTTCGAGCGCATCAAGGGCCTGCTGGACGATGCCATCGCCAAAGGGGCGAAAGTGGAGTTCGGCGGCGAGACGGATGCCGCCGACCTGTTCATCGGGCCGACCCTCCTGTCGAACGTCAACAACTCGATGCGCATCATGCAGGAGGAGATCTTCGGGCCGATCCTCTGCATCGTGCCGTTCGAGGACCGCGAGGCCGCAGTGCGCGAGATCCGCAGCCGGCCGAAGCCGCTGGGCTGCTACGTGTTCGCGAAGGACCGTGCGGCCATCGACTGGTGGCTGGCGTACACCACCTCCGGCAGCGTGGTCGTCAATCACAACGTGATCCAGTCCGGCACCAACCCGAACCTGCCGTTCGGCGGTGTCAACGCCAGCGGCATCGGCCGCCTGTGCGGCCGCGCCACCTTCCTGGAATGCTCCAACGCGCGCGCGGTGGTCGAGGACGGCAAGGGCCTGGGCGACCCGAACATGATGTTCCCGCCGTACTCCGACAAGTACCGGCAGGCCATCGAGTGGATGCTGAACAAGGGCATGAACCTGCCCGACGGCGTGATCAATTTCCTCAACGCGCTGCTGCGCATCGGCAAGCGCTGAAGCGCCGAACTCCGGCCTTAGGGAACCCCTGATTTATTCCGTCACCCCGGCGAAGGCCGGGGTCCAGCGCCTCTAAAGTCGCTGGATTCCGGCTTTCGCCGGAATGATGAGCGGAATCGATCAGGGCTTGCTTGGCTTCAGACGCGCGGCACCACCGCCAGCGTGCAGCGCGACACGCATACCGGCTTGCCATCCTCGTCCGCGATGCGGATGTCCCATACCTGGGTCCGGCGCCCGATGTGAATCGGCGTGGCCACGGCAGTCACCACGCCGTCGCGCTTGGTGCGCAGGTGGTTGGCGTTGATCTCCAGGCCCACCACCATTTCCTTCGCCTGGTCCACATTCAGCCAGCCGGCCATCGAGGCCACCGTTTCGGCCAGCGCCACCGATGCGCCGCCATGCAGGATGCCGAAGGGCTGGTGAACCGGCGGCGCCACCGGCATGGTGGCGACCACGCGCCGTGGGTCGCGCTCGACGATTTCGATGCCCAAGGTTTCAACCAGGGTCGAGACCAGCGTCTGCCGTGCTTCCGTAGGGGTCGTACTCACGCAAAACTCCCGCTATAGTGCCGCTGGTCGAAACCGTACGATTCGCTGTCATGCGGCCGAAATTGCCTGCGCTTGCCATCTTACTGCTTTCCTGTCTGCCGGTCCGGGCCATGGCGGCGGACTTCGTGGACCCCGAAACGCTGCGCGCCGGCGCCGCGGCGCCGATCGCCCCGCCGGACTGGATCGCCGCGGAATACCTGGAACAGGATCCCGCGCCGGGCGATGCGGCCGCGCGCCTGCTGGCGGCCGCGCAGGCCGGCCAGCACGACGTTCGGACTACCGCCGCGATCCTGGCCGAGATCGAGCGCTACCTGGCGCTGGATCCCTACGGGCGCGCCCGCTACATCGCCGATGCCCGCTGGCAGGGCTGGGGCCACGAACGCTATAACACCTACTGGCTCGAGCGGGCGGCGGCGATGCTCGGCGACGGCGATCTGGCCGGCGCGGAGCGCGCACTGCGGCACCTGCGCAAGCCCTGGAGCGACGCCGTGGCGGCGCGCCGCTACTCGCTGTGGGGGCAGCTATATCTGCGCCAGGCCAATTACGCCCACGCCGCTGTAGCGCTGGAAAAGCAGGCCCGCATGGCCGGTGACGGCCTGTTCGATCACTACAACTTCGCCTACGCGCTCTTGCAGATCGGTGACCGCGAGCGTGCGCTGGCGGTGCTCGACGACATCGGCCTGCTGGCGGTCGAGACCGAGGACCACCGCGCGTTGCGCGACCGCGCCAACCTGGCCTTGGGCTGGTACTGGCTGGCGCAGGACCAGGGCGGGACGGCGCGCGCGTTCTTCCGCCGCGTACGGCTGGAAGGGCCGTTCTCGAACCTGTCCCTGCTGGGACTGGGCTGGGCCGAACTCGCCGCCGACGGGCAGCGACAACACGCGCGTTTCAAGCGCCGCGTGCTGTGCGAGAAACCGGAGGTACCGCCGGATGCGCTGATGCGCCTGCTGTCGGATCGCTACGCGGCCTGCCGGCCGGGCGAGCTGCCGGGCGTATTCGACATCACCCACGATTTCGCCTTCGACACCGCCGCGCATGGCACCGGGCGCTATCTCGAGGCCTTGCGGCCCTGGCGCGAGCTGGCCCGTCGCGACGTGCAGGACCCGGCAGTGCAGGAGGCGCTGCTGGCCATGGGCTACGCACATGAAAAGCGCGGGGCGCCGGCCGAGGCCGAGCAGGCTTATCGTGCCGCGGTCGCCCGATTCGAGACGGAGACGGCGCGCCTGACGGCGTTGGCGTCGGCGTTGCGCGACCCGGCGCAGGATCCGCTGCAGGCGCTGGCCCGCCACGCGCGCCCGCGGGAATTCGCGACGCTGCGCAGCAGCCGGGAGGTCACGCGCCTGCTCGAACTGTACGACGCCCTGCGCCAGGTGGAAGCGCGCGTGGCCGGCGCCGGGCCGTCCGTGCCGGCGGAACTGCAGGACCGACTGACCCGGCTGAACGCGGAAACCGCCGCCGTGCGCAGCTCCGTGGACGCGGAATTGCGACGCCGGCTGCTCGACGAGCTCGGCGCGCGCCGCACGCGCCTGGATCACTACCACTCACGCGCCCGCCTGGCACTTGCGCAGCTCTACGATCGCAAGGCCCGGCCCTGACAGGCCGTCGAAAAACGACCAGACTATCGGTTAACGGCTTCGGTTAAGGCGTGGCCCTGAGCGGCACGTGCATAGTCGCGGCCGATGTACAGGTACATCGCCGGCACCACGTACAGCGTGAACAGCGTACCGATGGTCATGCCGGCGGCGATCACCATGCCCATCGAGAAGCGCGCCGCGGCGCCGGGCCCCGAGGCGATCAGCAGCGGGAACATGGCGACCACCAGTGCGGCGGTGGTCATCAGGATCGGCCGCATGCGGATGGCGGCGGCCTCCTCGATGGCCTCGCGCTTGGACAGGCCCTGCAGCTGCAGCTTGTTGGCGAACTCCACGATGAGGATGCCGTGCTTGGAGATCACGCCGATCAGCGTCACCAGGCCGACCTGCGTGTAGATGTTCAGCGTCATGCCCGGGAAATCCGTCAGCCGGAGGTTGTTGGTCAGGCCGAACAGGTTGATCACCAGCAGTGCGCCGCTGATGGACATCGGTACGGTCACCAGCATGATCAGCGGGTCGCGGAAGCTCTCGAACTGCGCCGCCAGCACCAGGTAGATGATGATCAGCGCGAACACGAAGGTGGCGGCCAGCGCTGCACCTTCCTGCTTGAACTGCCGCGAGGGGCCGGCGTAGTCGATCTGGAAGCTGGCCGGCGCCAGCTCGGCTGCCAGATCCTCGAAGATCTTCAGCGCCGCACCCTGGGTCACCCCGGGCTTGGGTACGGCAATGAGGGTGTCGGCGTTGAGCTGCTGGAAGTGCTCAATGGTGCGTGGCACGGTGCGCTCGCTGATCGTGACCAGCGTCGAGATCGGAATCAGGTCGCCGTTGGCGGCGCGGGTGTAATAGCCCTCCAGCTGCGCGGGGTTGAGGCGCTCGCCGCGCTCGACCTGCTGGATCACCTTGTACGAGCGGCTCTGGAAATCGAAGCGGTTGATCTCGCCGCCCGCCAGCAGCGCCGAGAGGTCGGCGCTGAGCTGGTCCATGTCCACGCCGAGCAGCGCAGCCTTGTCGCGGTCGATGTGGATGGTCGCCTCGGGGCGGTCGATGCGCAGCCGCGGGGCCACGAACCAGAACTGCTTGGTGGCCATGGCGCGCGCCACGATCTCGTTGCTCACTTGGCTGATTTCCTGCGGTGAGGCAGTGGATTTGAGCACGAACTCCACCGGGTAGCCCTGGCCGGGCGTGGGCAGCGGCGGGGGCGAGATGCCGGCCCAGCGGATGCCGGGGATGGCCTGCATCTGCGGCGTCAAGGATTCCAGCACGTCCTTGGTCGAGCGCTCGCGCTCGGTCCAGGGCTTCATCACCATGCCCATGAAGCCGGTGTTGGTGCTGCCGGTCTCGCCGACGCTGAAGGTGAAGATGTGGTCCACGTCCGGGTCGGACAGGGTGATTTTCTGCGCCTCGGCGAAGTACTGGTCGAGATACTCCTGCGAGGAGTAGCCGTCGGTCTCCGAGATCGAGAAGGCAAACCCGAAGTCCTCCTCCGGTGCGAGCTCGTTGGGGGTGCCCAGATACAGGAATACGCAAGACGCGAGCACGACGACACCGAACACCAGGATCACGAGGCGGGTGTCGAGCGCGCTGTGCAGGCGGCGCTGATAGGCCTGTTTCCAGGTCTCAAAGCGCGCATCCAGCCAGTCGGCCAGCTTGCCTTCCCCGTGCGCGGGCTTGAGAAGTCTGGCGCACATCATCGGCGTGAGCGTGAGCGCGATGACGCCGGAGATGAGCACCGCGCCGGCCAGGGTGAAGGCGAACTCGGTGAACAGTTTTCCGGTGATGCCGGTCAGGAAACCAATCGGCGCGTACACCGCCACCAGGGTGATGGTCATGGCGATCACCGGCCCGACCAGCTCGCGCGCGCCCTTGATGGCGGCGTCGAAGGGCTGCATACCCTCCTCGATGTGGCGGTGCACGTTCTCTAGCACGATGATGGCGTCGTCCACCACCATACCGATCGCCAGCACCATGGCCAGCAGCGTCAAAAGGTTGATGGTGAAGCCGAGCACGAACATCAGGAACAGCGCGCCGATCAGCGACAGCGGCACCGTCACCGCCGGGATGAAGGAGCTGCGCACCGAGCCGAGGAACAGGAAGATGACGATGATGACGATGATCACCGCCTCGGCCAGCGTTTTCTGCACCTCGCTGATCGCCTCGCGGATGTACAGCGTACTGTCGTAACCGATCTGCGCGTCCAGGCCCTCCGGCAGCTGCTTGACGATCTCCGGCCACACGCGGTTGACCTCGGCGATGACGTCGAGCACGTTGGCCTCGGGGCGTACGTCGATGCCGATGAAGATCGCCGGGTCGCCGTCCCAGCCGGCGCCGCCGTCGTAGGTCTCCGAGCCGAGGATGACGTTGGCCACGTCGCCCAGGCGCACCACCGACTCGCCGTCGCTCTTGACCACCAGCTGCTTGAATTCCTCCGGGGTGCGTAGGTCGGTGCGCGCCGACAGTCCGATGCGCACGTAATTGCCCTTGGTCTCGCCGACTGCCGACAGCACGTTCTGCCCGCGGATGCGCGCGTAGACCTCGCTGGCGGTGAGGTTGTGCGCCGTCAGGCGGTCGGGTTTGAGCCAGATGCGCATCGCGTAGGTGCGTGCGCCGATGATGTTGGCCTTCTCGACGCCGGGGATCGAGGACAGCTGCGGCTCGACCACGCGGATCAGGTAGTCGGTGATCTGGCTCTTGTCCAGCACCTTGGAGTAGAACGACATGTACATGGCCGAGGTGCCGCCGCCCTCGGCCACCTCGATGATCGGATCCTCGGAGCCCTCCGGCAGCTGGTTGCGCAGCTTGTTGACCTTGGCCGAGATCTCGGTGAGCGCCTCGTTGGGGTCCTTGTCCAGGCGCAGGTTGGCGGTGATCACGCTCACGCCCTGGCCGGTGCTGGAGGTGAGGAAGTCGATGCCGTCGGCGGTGGCGATCGAACGCTCCAGTGGTGTCGTGACGAAGCCCTCCATCAGCGCCGGGTCGGCGCCGGGGTAGGCGACGGTGACGGTGATCTGCGCGTTCTGCAGTTCCGGGTACTCGCGGACGGTGAGGTCGAAGCCGGCGCGCAGGCCGAGCAGCAGAATGACCAGGCTGATCACGGTCGCCAGGACCGGGCGCTGGATGAAAATGTCGGTGAAGTGCATGTCAGTATCCTGTCAGGCCGCCCCGCTTGTGCGGGTCTGATCCTGGTGGGGTCAGCCTTGCGGCGGCGTCGGGTCCAGCTCGACCTTGGGCGTCATCTGGTTGTTGATGATGACTGGCTGCCCGTTGCGCAGTTTGAGCAGGCCCGAGGTGGCGACTTCCTCGCCCTCTCGGAGTCCCTCGGCCACGGCGACATAGTCGCCGCGGGCATCGCCGGTCTTGACGAAGCGCTGCACCACCTCGAGGTCGGTGTGCGGCGGCATGCCGGGCATGGGTTTTTCCGGCGGCGGCGCGTCCTTCTTCTTTTGCACCACGAATACCGAGGTACCGAAGGAGTTGTAGCTGATGGCGGTGCGCGGCACGACCAGCAGCTGTCGCTCGCCCGGCAGTACCACCTGTACCTTGCCGAACTGGCCGGGGCGCAGCTTGAGATCGGCGTTGGCCAGGCGTGCACGCAGCCTGAAATTGCGCGTCGCCTGGTCCACCTTCGGCTCGATGGCGAGGACTTCGCCCTCGAAGCGCTCGTCCGGGAAGGTGTCCACTTCCACGCTGACCTTGAGCCCCGGGGCGACCGCCGCCAGCTGCTGCTCGGGCAGGCTGAAGTCGAAGAAGATCGGGTCCAGCGCCTGCAGCGTGACGATGGCGGTGCCCGGCGCCAGGTATTCGCCGAGGTTGACGCGCCGGATGCCGAGCACGCCCGCGAAGGGCGCGCGAATGTTTTTCTGCGCCAGCTTGGCGCGCTGTGCCTCGACCGCGGCCTTGGCCGCATTGGCCTCGGTCACGGCGGCGTCATAGTCTGCCTTGGAGATCGCCTCGAGCTGGTACAGCTTCTCGCGCCGACTGCGGTTGAGCTCGGCCAGCTCGGCCTGCGCCTGCAGGCGGCGCAGCTCCGCGGCCTCGTTGGCAGCATCCAGCGTGACCAGCGGCGCGCCCTTCGCCACGCGTGCGCCTGACTCGAAGTGGATGGCGGTGACGATGCCGCCGGCCTCGGTGGTGACGTCGGCCCCATTGACCGGTACGAAGCTGCCGACCGCTTCCAGCCGGTTGTCCCAGGTCATGACCTGTGCGGTGCCCGAGCTGATGGTGGCCGGCGGCACCGGCATCTTGCTCATATAGGACTCCATCATGAGCGTGCCGGCGTACTTGCCGCCGAACACGGTGCCGAACACGACACCGGCCAGCAGCAACATGATGATCATTCGTTTGGTCATGACTTTACTTCCCGGATGAAACTGGATTTTCGGCAGGCGCCTTCGGCGGTTGCGCGGCCAGCAGGCGATCGATCTCGGCGAAATCCCGCTCGGACAGGCTGCCGACCGTCTGCTTGAGCTGCAGCAGGCTGAGCAGCAGGTTGTAACGGGTGCCGTTGAGATCGCGGCGCGCCTGCACCACGCGAGATTTGGCATCGAGTACGTCGGTGATCGTGCGCGTGCCGGCGTCGTAGCCGGCGCGGGTGGCGCGCTCGGCGGCCAGCGCGGAGGCGAGCGACTTTTCGAACGCACGCGCCTCGTCGTAGCCGGTCTGCACCTGGCGGAACAGCTGCCGGGTTTCGCGCTCGATCTCGAGGGTGAGGCGTTTGAGTTCGGCCTCGGCGATCCGGCGCCTGGCCTCGGCCTCGCGGATGCGCGAGGCGTTGATGCCGCCGGCATACAGCGGCACGTTCAGCTCGAGGCCGATGCGGCGGTCGTCGCGTTCCTGGCCGAGCGAATAATCGGTGGAGTCGTCATGGCTGATGCTGGCGACCAGGTCCACGCTCGGGGCGGCCTCGGACTGGCGGCTGCGATGGTTGGCCTCGGCGACGACCAGCGCCTGTCGTGCCTGGGCGATGCGTGGGCTCTGCTGGCCGGCGGCTGCGACCCAGGCCTCGACCCCGGCCGGCGTCAGCGGCGGGAAGCTCACCTGCTCGGCCAGCGGCGGTAGCTCGGCGCGGCCGTTGCCGGTGATCTCGTCCAGCGCATCGCGTGCGCTCTCCAGCGCGCGGCGCGCGGCCAGCAGTCGCGCCTGGGCGAGATCGTCGCGTGCCTGCGCTTCCTTCAGATCGGTGCCCGGCACCAGCTCCACCTCGTAGCGCTTGCGCGTGTCCTCCAGCGACTCGCGCACGGCGCGCGCCTCGGCCTCGGCCTGCGCCAGTGCGTCCTGCGCCACCAGCACGCCGAAATAGCGGTCGGCGACGCGGCGCAGCAGCTGCAGCTTGCGTTCCTGCAGGCCGAGCTCGGCCTGCGTGTCCAGCGCCTGTGCGCGCGTGCCGCGCGCGAACCAGTCGAGGCGGAACAGCGGCTGGCGCGCCGCCAGTGCGGCGCTGCTGCCGTGGTAGTCCTCCTTGGGGGCGGTGCCGAAGGGGAAGGTCGCCTCGGTGTTGGCCTGGTCGTAACCGACGGTGAGCGCCACGCTCGGCAGGCGTGTGCCGCGCTCCTGCTTGCCGGCCTCGCGCTCGGCGTCGTACAGCGCCAGGGAGCCGGGCACGGTCGGGTCCACCTGGCTGGCGCGCTGCAGGGCCTCGCTCAGCGTCATGGCCTTTACCTGAGCACCGGCCAGCAACAGCGTCATTCCCGTGAAGGCGGAAATCCAGTGTCTGAAGGCGCTCGTTTCACGGGATCGCCGCTTGCGCGCGGATGACAAGAAATTCACCACGTGTCGCCGTCTATTTCTTGTCGCAGGGCAGGTCATGGAATACCTCGTGACAGAGCGTTTCGATCTTGGCGTCGAGCGCCGCCTCGTCGGCCGGGTCGAACAGCGGCTTCCAGCCGAGGCCGTTGAGCAGGCACTGCTGGTGGCGCAGCATCAGGCGGTAGGCATTGCCGAGGCCGTATTTTTCCGCCAGCCCCTCGGCATGCGCGATCTGGTGCGTGCCCTCGCACAGCGCCCAGGGTGCCAGGCACAGCTCGAAAGACTTGAGTCCGCGCGTATCGAGGTCGCCGACGCGCACCGCCTCGACCACGATGCTCTCCACCGCGCGGCCCAGCGGCTCGCCGGCCGCCAGCGCCTTGCGCCGGCGCTCCGGCGGCGCGGCACGCCATACCACCTCGGTGAAGGCGTACTGGTCGAGCTGGAAGTGCTCGGGATAGCGGCGCACCAGCAGCATGTCGGCCACCGCGATGCCGAACATGCGGTCGCGGGTGCCGGCCTTCCAGTCCACCACGCGCTGGAACAATTCGGCGCGGTACTTGATGTTCTCGGTGGACAGCGCCACCAGCAGGTCCTCCTTGGAGGCGAAGTGCTGGTACAGCGTGCCGACTGCGTAGTCGCATTTCTCGGCCAGCCGCGCCATCTGCAGGTTGAGCAGCCCGTCCTCGCGGATCAGCTCGCGCGCGGTGGCCAGGAACAGCTGCTCGCGTTCGGCGACTTCGCGCTGGCGGCGCTCACGGGTACTCATGGGGGAGGCGTGTTAGATCGGAATTCAGAACGTGAATATAGTTCAAAAAAGACCCTGCGGTCAATGAACCGGCTCGATTCAGCGCCCTTGGGGTGGCCAGGCCCGACGATCTTTGTCATTCTGCGCGGCACCGGTTTTCAACCCCTTTAGGAACCCGCGGAAGCAGGCCATGAGCAATCCCCTTTTGTCCGGTATTCGCGTGCTGGACCTGTCCCGGCTGCTGCCCGGGCCCTTTTGCACGCTGTACCTCGCCCAGCTCGGCGCCGAGGTGATCAAGATCGAGGAGCCGGACGGCGGCGACTACACCCGCGCCATGTCGCCCGAGCTGTTCCAGCTGGTGAACCGTGGCAAGAAATCGGTGACGCTGGACCTGCGCCGTGCCGAGGACGTGGCGCTCTTCAAGCGCATGGTGGCGCAGGCCGACGTGGTGCTGGATTCCTTCCGCCCCGGCGTCATGGAGCGCCTGGGCTGCGGTTACGAGACCCTCAAGGCGATCAACCCGCGCCTGGTCTATGCCGCGCTGACCGGCTACGGCCACACCGGGCCCTACCGCGACAAGGCCGGCCATGACATGAACTACCGCGGCTACGCCGGCGAGCTGGAGCAGAACGGCGGCAGCGGCGGGGCGCCGGCCACCGGCAATTTCCAGGTGGCCGACCTGGCCGGCGGCGCGCTGACCTGCGCCATCGGCATCCTCGCCGCGGTGATCGGGGCGCGCGCCTCGGGCGAGGGCGCCTTCGTGGACGTGGCCATGCTCGACGGCACGCTGGCGTTGCAGGCGGTGGCGCTCGGCACGCTGCGCGCGCACGGCCGGGTGCAGCCGCGCGGCGAGGACATGCTGTCCGGTGCGCTGCCCAACTACAGCCTGTACAAGTGCCGCGACGGCAAGTACCTCGCGGTCGGCGCGCTCGAGCCGAAGTTTTTCAAGGCGGTG
>DATLYR010000132.1 GCA_035574475.1 Nevskiales bacterium
CCGAGGCACGCCGCAAAACCGGACTGAACCGGCAGCTGCCGCCGCTGCAGGGCACGGATCTCGATCCGGCCGCCGTGCGCGCCGCGCAGGACAATGCCCAGCGCGCCGGGCTGGCGTCGCAGACGCGCTTTGCCGTCGCCGATGCCCTCGACTTGCGCCCTGTCGGCGTAGTGCCGGGCCTGGTGGTCTGCAACCCCCCTTACGGCGAGCGGCTCGGACAGGAAAGCGAGCTGATCAAGCTCTACAGCCTGCTCGGCGCTACGCTCAGGCAGCACTTTGGCGGCTGGAAGGCGGCGGTGTTTACCGGCCGGCCGGATCTGGGGCCACGCCTGGGACTACGCGCGCACGACAGCTACGCGCTCTACAACGGCGCCCTGCCCTGCAGGCTGCTGTGCTTCGACATCCCGGCGGCCGAAGCGGCCGCCGCAAGCACTGGCGGCGAGGATTTCGCGAATCGTTTACGCAAGAACCTCAAGCACCTGCAGCGCTGGGCGGCACGCGAAGGCGTGAGCTGTTACCGCGCCTACGACGCCGACCTGCCGGACTATGCCGTGGCCGTGGACCTGTACCAATCCGATGGGCTGCATGCGCACGTGCAGGAGTATGCGGCGCCCAAAAGCATCGACCCAGTGCGCGCCGAGAAGCGGCTGCGCGAGGCACTGGTACAGATCCGGGCGGCGCTGGACATCCCGGCCGCACAGCTGCACTACAAGCTGCGCCAGGCGCAGAAAGGCGGCACGCAGTACGAGAAGCAGGACGCACAGGGCCGCTTTCACGCGGTCGAGGAGCACGGCGTCAAGCTGTGGGTGAACTTCGACGATTACCTCGACACCGGGCTGTTCCTCGACCACCGGCCGCTGCGCCTGCGCCTGCAGCGCGAAGCCAGGGGCAAGCGTTTCCTGAACCTGTTCTGCTACACCGGCGCCGCGACTGCGCATGCCGCCGTGGGCGGCGCGCGGCAGACGGTTTCGGTGGATCTGTCGAACACCTACCTGGGCTGGGCCGCGCGCAACCTGGCGCTGAATGGCCTTTCTTCGTCATTCCGGCGGGGGCCGGAATCCAGTGACTTTGGAAAGACGCTGGATACCGGCTTGCGCCGGTATGACGAAAAGAGCCCGCATCAACTGATCCGCACCGACTGCCGGCAGTGGCTGCGTGAACAGGCAGCGCTGGCCAGGCCGCCGCAGTTCGACCTGATCTTCTGCGACCCGCCGACCTTCTCGACCTCGAAAAAGATGACCGGCACGCTCGACATCCAGCGCGACCACGCCGAGCTGATCCAGCATGCCGCCCGGCTGCTCGCACCCGGCGGCGTGCTGTACTTCTCCACCAATCGCCGTGGCTTCAAACTGGACCGCGAATCGCTTGCGGATCTCAAGGCGGAGGACATCACCGCTCAGACTCTGGGCGAAGATTTCAAGCGCCCGCCGCCGGCGCATCGCTGCTGGAAAATCTCGCACCCGGATTGAGCCGGCGCCGCGCTGGCCGTCGCGCTGACGCTTGGGGATAATCGGCCTTGATTCGCTCGCACGAGCCTGCCCATGAGCCACACCCCCTCCGCCGCCGAAGCGCGGTTGCCCACAGAACCGATCGACAGGCTGGTCGATCCGATCGCGCGCTTCCTGCACATCCAGGCCGCCAGCGGCGTGGTGCTGCTGCTGTTCACCCTCGCGCCACTGGTGTTGGCGAATTCGTCCTGGTCGGGACAGTTTCTGGCGTTCTGGAAGACCCCTCTCGGCTTCTCGATCGGCAGCTACGAGGTCAATCACTCGCTCAAGCACTGGATCAACGACGGCCTGATGGTGATCTTCTTCTTCGTCGTCGGCCTGGAGGTCAAGCGCGAGCTGGCCGTCGGCGAACTGCGCAGCCTGCGCCTGGCGGCGCTGCCGGTGGCGGCGGCCCTCGGCGGAATGCTGGCGCCGGCGACCCTCTACCTGGCCCTGCAATGGGGCGAGCCGGGCATGCGCGGCTGGGCCATTCCGATGGCGACCGATATCGCCTTCGTGGTCGGCTGCCTGGCGCTGCTCGGCGAGCGGGTACCGCACAGCCTGCGCATCCTGCTGCTGTCGCTGGCCATCGTCGACGACATCGGTGCCATACTGGTCATCGCCATCGGCTATACCGACAGCCTGAACCTGCGGGCCATGGGGTTCGGCCTGGCCGGCATCGCCGTCGTGATGCTGATGGCGCGGCTCGGCGTGCGCAGTGTGCTGCTGTACACCGTGGTCGGCATCGGTATCTGGTTTGCGTTCCACGAATCCGGCGTGCACGCCACCATCGCCGGGGTGATCCTGGGCCTGCTGACGCCGGTCAGGCCCTGGATCGACCAGAACCTGCTGGTGCGCTACACGCACCGGCTGGGGGATTTTCTGCACGGCGACTCCGCGCCGGAGCCGGACGCGCGTCACGCACTGCTGCGCTCGATGGAACGGGCCGCGCGCGAGACGCTCTCGCCACTGGAACGGATCGAGGCCACGCTGCATCCCTGGGTGGGCTTCGTGGTGATGCCGCTGTTCGCCTTCGCCAATGCCGGGGTGGTGATCGAGCCTGCGGCGTTCCGCGATGCGATCGCGCTGGCGGTGGCCGCGGGCCTGGTCATCGGCAAGCCGGTCGGCATCGTGCTGCTCAGCTGGCTGGCGGTCCGCCTGGGCCTGGCGGCGCTGCCGGCCGGCGTCGGCTGGGGCGCGCTGGCGGCCGGCGGTGTATTGGCCGGGATCGGTTTCACCATGGCGCTGTTCATCGCCGGCCTCGCCTTCGAAGGTACACAGCTCGATGCCGCCAAGATTGGCGTGCTCGCTGCCTCCGCGCTGTGTGCCACGGCCGGCATGCTGATGCTGCTGTGGCTGTTGCCCAAGCCGCCGCCTGAACCGGCCGGCTAACCGCCTGCCAGATCAGCCGACCCACTTGCGCGCGTTGCGGAACATCCGCAGCCAGGGCGAATCCTCGCCCCAGCCGTCCGGATGCCAGGACAGGCTGACGGTGCGGATCACGCGCTCGGGGTGCGGCATCAGGATGGTCACGCGGCCGTCGGCATTGCACAGGCCGGTCACGCCCTGCGGCGAACCATTGGGGTTGAAGGGATAGCGCTCGGCCGGCCGGCCGTAAGAATCCACATAGCGCAGCGCCAGCTGCCCGGCCGCCTGCAGCCGCGCGAGCGCGGCCGGATCGTCGAACTGCATGCGCCCTTCGCCATGCGCGACCGCAATCGGCAGGCGTGACCCGGCCATGCCGGCGAAGAACAGCGAGCGGCTCTCCGGGATCTCCACCAGGCTCAGGCGCGCCTCGAACTGTTCCGAGCGGTTGCGCAGCAGGCGCGGCCAGTCCTGCGCACCCGGCACCAGTGCCTTGAGCGCGGCCAGCGCCTGGCAGCCGTTGCACACGCCGAGCGCGAAGCGGTCGTCGCGCGCGAAGAAGGCCGCGAACAGCTCGCGCGTGCGCGGGTGGAACAGCACCGACTTGGCCCAGCCCTGGCCCGCGCCGAGCGTGTCGCCGTAGGAAAAGCCGCCGGGGGCGACCAGCCCGTTGAATTCGTCGAGCGTGCGGCGGCCTTCGATCAGGTCGCTCATATGTACGTCCACCGCCTCGAAGCCGGCGGCGTGGAAGGCATAGGCCATCTCGACCTGGCCGTTGACACCCTGCTCGCGCAGGATCGCGACCCTGGGTCGTGCCTGGTTGACGAAGGGGGCAGCGACATCCACGGCCGGATCGAAGGGCAGCTGCACGTTCAGGCCGGGATCCTGCTCGTCGAGCAGGCTGTCGAATTCCTCGCGCGCGCAGTCCGGGTGGTCGCGCAGTGCCTGCAGGCGGTAGCTGGTCTCGGCCCAGATTCGCTGCAGGGTGGGGCGCGGCTCGGCATAGAGGACGGCGCCGTCCTTGCGGATGTCGATCCACTGGTCGGCGCGCGGACTGCCGATGCGCTGCGCCGCCAGGCCCGAGGCCTGCAGCCGCGCCAGCACCGGCAGCAGGTCTGCGCGCCGCACCTGCAGTACCGCGCCCAGCTCTTCGCTGAACAACACGGCGTGCTCGGACTCGCCCAGCCCGTCGAGCTGCACGTCGAGGCCACAATGCGCGGCGAAGGCCATCTCGCACAGCGTCGCCAGCAGGCCACCGTCGGAACGGTCGTGATAGGCGAGCAGCCGGCCCTCTTCGTTCAGCGCCTGGATGTCGGCGAAGAAGGCCTTGAGCTGCGCGGGGTCGTCGAGGTCCGGCGCAGTATCGCCGATCACGCCATAGACCTGGGCCAGCGCCGAGCCGCCGAGGCGGTTCCTGCCCTTGCCCAGATCGACCAGGATCAGGTCCGTTTCGCCCGCATCCAGCCGCAGCTGCGGCGTCAGCGTGCCGCGGATGTCAGTAACCGGCGCGAAGGCCGAGACGATCAGCGACAGCGGCGCCGTCACCTGCCGTACCTCGCCGGCCTGCTGCCACAGTGTCTTCATGGACAGCGAATCCTTGCCCACCGGGATGGCGATGCCCAGCGCCGGGCACAGCTCGGCGCCGACCGCCCTGACCGTGTCGAACAGGCGCGCGTCCTCGCCCGGATGGCCGGCCGCCGCCATCCAGTTGGCGGACAGGCGCACATCGGACAGTTTCGCGATCCGCGCCGCCGCGATATTGGTGATCGCCTCGCCCACCGCCATGCGGCCGGAGGCCGGTGCGTCGAGCAGCGCCAGCGGCGTGCGCTCGCCCATGGCCATCGCCTCGCCGCTGAAGGCGGTA
>DATLYR010000133.1 GCA_035574475.1 Nevskiales bacterium
GCTTCATTGCGCTGCCGCTCGAGGGAGTGCTGCCGCGCCTGATCGCGGCCGGCGGGCACGAGAAGCACCTGCTGGAGATCGCCTCGATCGTGCTCGCCGTCGGCGGCATCGCCATCGCCTGGCTGCTGTTCCTGCGCAGCCCGCAGCTGGCGTCGTCGCTGACCGATTTCAGCCTGGGCCTGGCGCTGCGTCGCTACTGGCAGGCGGCCTGGGGTTTCGACTGGCTGTATGAGCGGCTGTTCCTGCGGCCCTACCTGTGGCTGGTGCAGGTCAACCGCCGCGACGAGGTGGATACGGCGTACACCGGCATCGCGCACGCCAACCGCCTGGCCTGGCAGGCGCTGAGCCGCACCCAGACCGGGCAGATCCGCTGGTACGCGGCCGGCATCGCGGCCGGCACGATCGTCATTGTCGCCATGGCGGTGTGGCTATGATCCTCGAAGGCTGGATTCTGGTCGCCATGGTTCTGATCCCCTTCATCGGGGGCATCGTTTCGTGGTGGTCGGAGCGCTGGAGCCTCACGCTGCCGCGCTGGATCTCGATGGCCAGCATGACCACGGTGTTCCTGATGGGCTGCTGGCTGTGGCTCACGCTGGACTTCTCGCGGCCCGCGGCCAACGGGCTGCCAGCCTGGGCGCTGGAATTCCGCGTGCCCTGGATCCCACGCTTCGGCGTCAGCCTGCACCTGGGCCTGGACGGCCTGAGCCTGCTCATGGTGCTGCTGACCGGCCTGCTCGGCGTGATGGCGGTGGCCTGCTCCTGGCGCGAGATCCAGCGCTACGTGGGCTTTTTCCACCTGATGCTCTTGTGGAACCTGTCCGGCGTGATCGGCGTGTTCCTGGCGCTGGACCTGCTGCTGTTCTTCTTCTTCTGGGAAGTCATGCTGGTGCCGATGTACTTCCTGATCGCGCTGTGGGGCCACCGCGGTGCGGGCGGCCGCGGGCGCATCTACGCGGCGACCAAGTTCTTCATCTTTACCCAGGCCTCGGGCCTGCTGATGCTGCTGGCCATCCTGGCGCTGGCGTTCGTCCACCACGGCAACACCGGCGTGTGGACCTTCGGCTACATGGACCTGCTGCAGGCCGAGTACGGCCAGACCGCCGGCTACCTGCTGATGCTGGGCTTCTTCATCGCCTTCGTGGTCAAGCTGCCGGCGGTGCCCTTCCATCCCTGGCTGCCGGATGCGCACTCACAGGCGCCGACCGCCGGCAGCGTGGACCTGGCCGGTGTGCTGCTCAAGACCGGCGCCTACGGGCTGCTGCGCTTCGCCATTCCGCTGTTCCCCGAGGCCTCGGCGCATTTCGCGCCGGTCGCGATGTGGCTGGGCGTGATCGGCATCATTTACGGCGCGGTACTGGCCTACGCGCAGACCGACATCAAGCGCCTGGTCGCCTACACCAGCGTCAGCCACATGGGCTTCGTGCTGGTCGGCGCCTATGCCGGCAATGAGCAGGCACTGCAGGGCGTGGTGATGCAGATGCTGGCGCATGGCGTTTCCACCGGCGCGCTGTTCATCCTGTGCGGCGAGGTGTATGAGCGCATCCACACCCGCGAGCTCGGCCAGATGGGTGGCCTGTGGCAGCGTGTGCCGCAGCTGGCGGCGGTGGCGCTGTTCTTCGCCATCGCCTCGCTCGGCCTGCCGGGACTGGGCAACTTCGTCGGCGAGATCCTGGTCCTGATCGGCAGCTTCCGCGTCGACCAGGCGGCGGCGATTGTGGCCGCCAGCGGCCTGATCCTGGCCGCGGCCTATGCGCTGCTGATCGTGCAGCGCGCCTTCCACGGCACGCCGCGCGAGACCGAGCCGCTGGAAGACCTGACCAAACGCGAATTCCTGCTGCTGATGGTGCTGGTGGTGATCCTGGTCTGGCTGGGTCTGTATCCGCAGCCGGTGTTTGAGGTGTCCGAGGCGCCGATGCGTTACATCGGCAGCATGCTGCAGCAGGGTGCCGCGGCGGGGGTGCTGCCATGAACCTGACGCCGCAGGCCCTGATCGCGCTGCTGCCCATCATCCTGATGGCCGCCACCACCGTGGTGGTGATGCTGGCCATCGCCTGGCAGCGCAATCACCGGCTGGCCGCCTTCCTGACCGCGGCCGGCCAGCTGGCGGCGCTGCTGTCGCTGGCGCCGGTGCTGAACATCGCGCCGCAGCCGGTCACCGCGATGCTGGTGATGGACAGCTACGCGGTGTTCTACATAGGCCTGATGCTGGCCTCGGGCCTGGCCGGCACCTTCCTGTTCTACGGCTACATCGACAAGTTCCAGGGCAACCGCGAAGAACTCTATCTGCTGCTGCTGATGGCGACGCTGGGCGCCATGGTGCTGGTGGCCAGCAACGACTTCGCCTCGCTGTTCCTCGGCCTGGAACTGATGACGCTGTCGCTGTTCGGTATGGTCGGCTACCCGGTGCGCGAGCGGCGTGCCCTGGAAGCGGCGATCAAGTACCTGACGCTGTCGGCGGTGGCCTCGGCCGTGCTGCTGTTCGGCATCGCGTTGGTGTACGCCGAGCTCGGCACGCTGGAGCTGCCCAAGCTCGCCAGCCTGCTGCCGGACCCGCAGGGGCCGCGCAACCTCATGCTGCTGGCCGGCGGTGCCATGATCATGGTCGGCATCGGCTTCAAGCTGTCGCTGGTGCCCTTCCACCTGTGGACGCCGGACGTGTACGAGGGCGCGCCGGCGCCCGTTACCGGCTTCCTCGCCACCGTGTCCAAGGGCGCGGTGCTGGCGCTGGCGCTGCGCTACTTCATCACTTCTGGCGTCGGCGTTTACGACTCACTGGTCATGGGCCTGTCGCTGACCGCGCTGCTCTCGATCCTGGTCGGCAACTGGCTGGCGCTGATGCAGCAGAACGTCAAGCGCATCCTGGCCTATTCCTCGATCGCGCACTTCGGCTACGTGCTGGTCGGCATGATTGCCGCCGGCCCGTTCGGGGTGGAGTCGGTGAGCATCTACCTGGTGACCTACTTCGTGACCACGCTCGGTGCCTTCGGCGTGGTGGGGCTGCTGTCCACGCCGATGGGCGACCGCGACGCCGACCAGCTGTGGGACTACCGCGGGCTGTTCTGGCGGCGGCCGTTCCTGACTGGCGCGTTCACGGTGATCCTGCTGTCGCTGGCCGGCATCCCGTTCACAGCCGGCTTCATCGGCAAGTTCTATATCGTCGCCGCGGGCGTGGGCGAGGAGCTGTGGCTGCTGCTGGCGGCAGTGGTGCTGGGCAGCGCCATCGGCCTGTTCTATTACCTGCGTGTCATGGTGACGCTGTACCTGCCGTCCACCACCACGCGTAACCTGCGCCTGCAGCTGTCCTGGCCGCAGCGGATCATGGGCCTGGCGATGATCGTACTCACCCTCATGCTGGTGTTCATGGGAACCTATCCGGAGCCGCTGATCGCCGTCACGCGCACGATGATGGCGCCGCTAAATTAACATGCGCTTCGCGCAGGAATACGGTCGCGTCCGCGATCGTACCCACAATAAGCAAAGGCAAAGAGTGGGCTAGATCCCCAGCGATCCCCACAGCTCGTCCACGCGCTTCTTGACCGCCGGGTCCATGGCGATCGGCCGGCCCCATTCACGGCTCGTCTCGCCCGGCCACTTGTTGGTCGCGTCGAAGCCGATCTTGGAGCCCAGGCCCGAGACGGGCGAGGCGAAGTCCAGGTAGTCGATCGGCGTGTTCTCGATGAGCACGGTGTCGCGCGCCGGGTCCATGCGCGTGGTGATGGCCCAGATCACGTCCTTCCAGTCGCGCACGTTGACGTCGTCGTCGGTGACGATCACGAACTTGGTGTACATGAACTGGCGCAGGAAGCTCCAGACCCCGAACATGACGCGTTTCGCGTGGCCGGGGTACTGCTTCTTCATGCTGACGCAGGCCAGGCGGTAGGAGCAGCCCTCCGGCGGCAGGTAGAAGTCGCTGATCTCCGGAAACTGTTTCTGCAGGATCGGCACGAACACCTCGTTCAGCGCCACGCCGAGCACCGCGGGTTCGTCCGGCGGCCGGCCGGTGTAGGTGGAGTGGTAAATGGGGGCTTCGCGGTGCGTGATGCGCTCCACCGTGAACACCGGGAATTTCTCGACCTCGTTGTAATAGCCGGTGTGGTCGCCGAACGGGCCCTCGTCGGCCATCTCGCCCGGGTGGATCACGCCCTCGAGCACGAACTCTGCACTGGCTGGCACTTGTAAGTCCGAGCCGAGACATTTGACCACCTCGGCCTTGGCGCCGCGCAAGAGGCCCGCGAAGGCGTACTCCGAAAGCGTGTCCGGCACCGGCGTCACCGCGCCCAGAATCGTGGCCGGGTCGGCGCCCAGCGCCACGGCGACGGGGAAGGGCTTGCCCGGATATGCCTGCTGCCACTCGCGGAAGTCGAGCGCGCCGCCGCGCTGCGCCAGCCAGCGCATGATCAGCTTGTTCTTGCCGATCACCTGCATGCGGTAGATGCCGAGATTCTGCCGCTCCTTGTGCGGGCCGCGGGTGACCACCAGGCCCCAGGTGATCAAGGGGCCCGCATCCGCCGGCCAGCAGGTCTGGACCGGCAGCTGCGACAGGTCCACCTCCGCGCCCTCGATGCGATGCTTCTGGCAGGGCGCCTTGCTCACCACCTCCGCCGGCATGTTCAGCACCTGCTTGAACAACGGCCATTTATCGATCAGGTCGCGAAAGCCCTTGGGCGGCTCCGGCTCCTTGAGGAAGGCCAGCAGCCGGCCGACGTCGCGCAGCGCCTCGACCGACTCCTGCCCCATGCCCAGCGCCACGCGCCGCGGGGTGCCGAACAGGTTGCCGAGCACCGGCACCGTATGGCCCTTCGGCTTCTCGAACAGCAGTGCCGGCCCGCCCGCGCGCAGCACGCGGTCGCAGATCTCGGTCATCTCCAGCCGCGGATCCACCTCGGCGGCAATCCGCTTGAGCTCGCCCAGCTGCTCGAGTTGGGCAATGAAGTCGCGCAGGTCGCGGTATTTCATGTTCAGAACCGGAAGGCGTGTGGAAGCTGCCATGCTAGCAACAAGACACGCTTCAGCGTAGAAGCGGCCGACCGGCATCGGCTTTTTGGGGCCGGCTGCCGGTCGGCCTGGCGATCACGGGTTCAATGGGCCGGGGCAGAATGCTCCGGACGATATGCCGTGTCTTGTCGGTAGGCTGTGTACCAGTCGATCTTGCGTGTCAGGTACATCACCATGGCCAGCGCAGCGAACAAGCCAATGGCGCCAGCCAGCAGCGCATAGTCTTCCAGCTGCAGCAGCACATACAGGTAACCATAGAGCAGGGCCAGAACGGAGCCGATCACGGACGCGCGCAGGGCTGACCTCAGGACCGACAGGCAGTAAGCCGTCACCAGGCCGATGACCGCACTGCTGGCGATGAGATAGGCCAGGAGCAGCCCCAGATGCTCGGCCAGCGAGAGCTGCAGCAGATAGAACAGGCACATCGCGCTGCCGACCAGTAAGTACTGGACAGGATGCACGCGCAGCCGGGCCAGCAGCTCGAACATCCATAGCGTGGCAAATACCAGCCCGATGACCATGAGCTCGTACTTCACGATGCGGTGGGTGACGCTATGGCTGTCCACCGGTGACATGAAATAGACGCCAAAGTGGGAATCCTGGATCTGCTCCGTGTAGGGCTCCAGTGTCGGCATGTGCTGGGGATAATTGCGGCCCAGGTGCGAGACAGACCAGATCGCGGTGAAGCCGTCCTCTGCGATGCTGTGCTCCCTGGGCAGCCAGCTACCCTGGAAGCTGGGATGCGGCCAGTCCGAGCGCAGACTGACCTCCGTATGCTCCGCAAAGGGTGCGAAGCTCAGCCTGTTGCTGCCGTTGAAATGGATCGGAATCTCGAAGCTGTACGAGTCCGCGTTCAGATGAGAACGGATATCGGCATGCACGCCCGCGCCCAGCCGTGAGCCGCCGCCTTCCGCCCCCGGCATGAAGCTGAGCGTGTCCTTGTTCCACCGCAGCGGCAGCGAGCCGGACAACGCGCGTGGATCGCTGAGGTGCAGGACCAGGTTGGCCCGCTCCAGCAGGATTTCCCTGGCCTTGGTCGGGCAGCCGTCGAGCGCTACGCGGTTGAAGCGCCCCTTGAGCAGCAGGTCCGATTCGTACACGGGTATCTCGAATATCCCGCGGCGCCTGATGCTGCTGCGCACAGTCCCATCGATGGTGAGGTCCTTCGGCAGCAAGCTTGCGGTCACCTGCTGCTCCCGTGCCACGGCCTTGCCGTTTGGGGCGGTTTCGGCCCATTTGCAGCGATAGCCCAGCGCAAGATAGGGGCCGACCAGTGTCTGTTCCTTGCCCCATTTCCCGGCGATATCGGCTGCGGCGGCGGCGCGGCTGGTGGACCGCTCATGGATAACCCCGCTGATCTTCATGATCGGTATCTGCAGCAGCAGAATCAGCAGGCCGATCAGAACGATCCGGCTGAATGGCGCATTCCAGTCGAGCCTGCTCTGCGTGGTATTCCCGGTGCTCATGACATAACCCCCTGGTTGTTGGATGTACGGGGGTTATCCTGCGGAAGGCGTATGTGCGGAGTTTGAGGTTTCGATGGCCTTGTGTGAAAAGCGTGTGAAGTTCAGCCGGCAGGCAGGCGCAGCCGGACTTCGGCGCCGCCCGCCGGATGGTTGTGGATCGCCACAGACCCCCGATGCAACTCGGCGACCTCGCGCACGAAACTCAGGCCCAGTCCGGTGCCCTTGCCGCGCCCATGCGGTTTAGGCAGGGAGTAGAACCGTTCAAACACCCGTGCCAGCGCGTAGTCCGGGATGCCCGGACCGTGATCGCGCAGCTGCAGCTCGATCGTGTCATGGTCCTTCTTCACGTTGATTTCGATGCTGGCAGGTGCAGGCGAGAAATCAAGCGCATTCTGCAGGAGGTTGGAAATGGCCTGGCGCAGCAGGAAGGGTTCCCCCTTCACGCGGCAGCCCGCATCGGCACGGAATTCCGCTGTTACGCCCTGGCTGCGCAGCGAGGGCTGAAGACTGTCAATCACGCTCCGGGTCAGCGCTGCGAGGTCGATGGTTTCCACCTGGTCGAGCGATTGGCGCTTTTCCACACTGGCCTGCGCCAGGAGGCGCTCGACCAGGTCCTGCATCCGTCTGACTTCGCCACGGATATTGGACAGGAAGCGCTGTCGTTCCGCAGGCGGCAGCTCTTCTTCGAGAAGTTCGGCCGCGCCGCGAATCGCGGCCAGCGGGCTCTTGAGTTCGTGTGTCAGCACTTGGACGTAGCGCTCGATCGTATTCTTGCCCTCGAGCGCTACCCGCATTTCTTCCATCGCGCGACCGGTAAGGCCTATTTCGCTGTACCCGAGTTCGGGGAGCGATACGCGCTGACCAGCCCTCACGGCTTGTGCGTACTCACGGAGCTTCTCGAGTGGGCGGGTCACCCAAAGGGTCAGCACCAGGCCCAGGAGCAAGGCGAAACCGGCCGCCGCGAATCCGCCGATCAGCACCTTCTGGCGGGCGGCGCGCACGAACTGATCGATATTACGCTTGGGTTTGCCGACGCTGACGACACCCAGCGTTCGACCCTCGACGAGGATCGGCGCCGCCACATAGACCACGGCATTGACGGGGTCCAGGGGGTCATCCCGCGTGGACCGCGCGCCATACTCGCCCTTGAGGGCGCGCATGACGTCGTTCCACCGCGAGTAGTCGCGGCCCTCGTCGCGCCCGCGGTCGGAGTCAAAGATGACGATCCCGCGCTCGTCGGTGACATAAACGCGCATGTCCACCCGGTCGCGCTCCAGGGCATAGATCCGGGCCAGAAAACGCCGTGCGTAGGCACGCTGGAAGGCGGCGTGCAATCGCTGCCGGCCGGATACGCTGCGCACGTCCTCGGCCAGTAATTCCGCGAGGATGTGCGCCGAGTCCACCAGAGGCTCTTCCAGCGACTCCAGATAACGAGGGCGCAGGTCGTCACGGATCCAGTAGACCAGCGCCACGAAGCTGGCCGCGACCACACCGGCAAAGACCAGGAATATCCGCGTGCGCAGGCTCACGCGTTCTCGTCCAGCGAGTAGCCGACACCTCGGTGTGTCCGGATCGGATCGCGTGCCGGGTCCACGGCCTGCAGTTTGGCGCGCAGGGTCTTGATGTGCGTGTCCACCGTGCGATCCAGGCGATGCTCCGGATGGTCCCAGGCCAGTTGCAGAAGCTGTTCTCGCGTGTAAACCCGTCCGGGATGAGCGATCAAGGTCTTGAGGAGGCGGTATTCGTAGCGGGTCAGCTGCAGCGGTGTCCCGCAGTAGTGAATGCTCAGCCGAGACTCATCTACCGTGAAGAGCGACAGTGACGGGGCTTGCTCCCGCGCAGTCATCGCGCCGCCCGGATTGCGCCGCAGGATGGCGCGTACCCGGGCGGTGAGCTCGCGTGGGCTGAAAGGCTTGACGACATAGTCGTCGGCGCCCAGCTCCAGCCCAACCACGCGATCGACCTCCTCGGCACGCGCGGTGAGGAACAGCACCGGCGTCTGGCGCTGTCGCCGGATCTGGCGACAGACATCGAAGCCGCTGGCATCGGGCAGCCCCACGTCCAGAATGATCAGTGCCGGCTCGCACCGATCCAGGGCGTGCAGGCCGTCGGCGGCCGTGGCCTGCCACTCCGGATCGAAGCCTTCCGTCCGGAGTGCATAGACCACGGTGTCTGCAATCGCAGACTCGTCCTCGATGAGCAGGATCCGCGGCCGTTCACCTGTTTGCATACTGGGCAAGAGTATCGCGGCACCCGACCTCGAGAAAGCCCGGTCCGGTTCAGAGTGGATTCAGGCCGGGCTGGCTAGGGTAGGAGGATGCGCACGGGGGACGCGAGCGCATCATCGGAGGCCGTCATGTCGCCGACCACGAAGAAGTTTCTGCTCTACACGGTCTTGTTCGTGCTGGCGTTCGGCTCGGGCTTCGTGCTCGGCTAGCTGCGCCGCGCGCGATCACCGCCGCAGGCTGCGGGCCACGGCCGCGAGCAGCGCCAGCACCGCCAGCGTGCAGACGATCATCGGCCCCGCCGGCAGGTCGAGCGGCACCGACAGCCACAACCCCAGCGCATAGCCGACGGCACCGAGGCCCCAGCCGACGATCAGCCCGCGCCGTTCCGGCAGGCCGCTGCTGGCCAGCGCCGGCAGGATCAGCGAGGCGAATACCAGGAACACGCCGACCAGCTGCACCGAGGCCATCACGGTGATGGCGAACAGGAAGTAGAAAATCCAGCCGCGCCGCTGCCCGCCGAGGAACCAGGCTGCCAGCACGAAGGCGGAGAGCGCAGCCACCGGCCACACCTGCGGCAGGTTCACCCACAGGATCTGCCCCGCGAGCAGTTCGGCCAGATGTTCGTGGCCGTGCGGGTTGTGCGCCAGCAGCAGGATGGCGGCACAGGCAGCCACGACGTAAAGACTGCCGATCAATGCCTCCTGAAGCTGCGGCCAGCGCTGCTCGGTCCAGGCCAAAAGGCCCGCGGCCAGCAGGGCCGCAATGCCGGCCGCGACCTGCACCTTCCAGCCCTGTTCGCCGCTGAACTCCAGCATCTCCGCCAGGATCACGCCGACGGCGGCCACCTGCGCCACCGTGAGGTCGATGAAGATGATGCCGCGCCGCAAGACCTCGCGGCCCAGCGCAACATGCGTGGCGATGACCACCAGGCCGGCCAGCAGCGGCGCGCCGAGAATCGCCCAGTCGAACGCGAGATTCATGGGCCCGCTGCAGCCAGCAGACGGTTGAGCGTAACCTCGAACAGCCCGAACAAATCCTCCGTGCCCTCGACGCCGCCGACCGTGAATGGCAGCTCGATGACCGGCAGACCGGTTCGCTGCGCCAGCCACTGGGCGGGCTTGTGATCCTGATAGGACGCGACCAGGATCATCGAGGCGGGCTGGGTCTTGAGTCCTTCCAGCACCGATGACAGATGGGCTGCGGTCGGTGGAATGCCAGGCTTGGGTTCCAGCGTTGCAACCTGGATCATGCCCAGCCAGCGATTGAGGTAAGACCAGTCCTTGTGCGTGCTGACCAGGCGCAGGCCGCGCAGCGGTTGCGCCTTGCGCTCCCATTCGGCGATCGCGTTCTGCCAGCGGGCTGCGAAGGCAGCGTGCCGCTGGCGGTAGTCGGCGGCATGCGCCGGGTCCAGTTTTGCCAGGCGCTCGGCCAGCGCGGCGGCCACCGGCGTGATGTTGCGCGGATCGGTCTGGATATGCGGATTGCCGAAGGGGTGCACGTCGCCTTGTGCACGGTCGAGCACCTCCGGCACCTCGATCATGCTGACGTAGCGGCTGGCTTCGAGGAAGCCGTCCGACCCCGGCAACGCGCGCGGGTTGTTGGCCTTCTCCACCAGTGCCGGCAGCCAGCCGATCTCCAGGTCCGCGCCGGTACAGACCACGAGGTCCGCCTGCCGGTATTTGGCGATCAGGCTGGGCCGCGCCTGGATCTTATGCACGTCTTGCAGCGCTGTGGTGGCCGAATACGCCTCGACCCGCGTGCCGCCGAGCTCACTAGCCAGCGCGGCCCATTCCGGCTCGCAGGCAAAGATCTTGAGCGCCGCGGCGGCGGGTTGCGCCGCCGCGGTGATCAGGCCTGCCATCAGGAGCAATATGGATTTACGCATCTGGGCCTCAGAACTGGTGCGCGGGGTGCGCGCCGAGGCTGTAGATGTACTGCAGCAGCCACTGGTCGTCGGTCTCGCCGCCCGGCCGCGACTCGTCGCGGTTGTACTGCAGGCGGATGCGGCTGAACTCGCTGCCCGACCAGTCCAGCATCGCGCTCCAGCGCTCGGGGTCGGTGCCCGTGTCGGCCAGGTTGTCGAGTGCGGTATCGAGGCCCGGCGCGCCCGGCACGTCATTGTCGGCCTTGAGCCGGTCATAGCGCAGGCCCGCGCGCCAGCGCGGCATGAACTGATAGGCGCCCTGCAGGTAGAAACCCTTCTGGCGTCCGTCATAGGCCGAAGCAAACGTGGGATCGACCACACCATCGCCGTCGAAGTCGCCGCCTTCGGGGTTGAACACCACGTCGCCATCCTCGTCGCGCACGTAATACTCGGCCTGGAACACGAAGTTGTTGATGGCCGGATTGCCGTCCGGCGCCCATTTGTAGACGAAATCGACACCGGTGGTGTCGCTGTCGCCGGTGAAGACCGTGGACACGCCGGTTTCCTCGTCCTCGACCGCGCGCTCGTCGGCATCGGCATTGATCCGGGAGATGCCGAGCCGGTAGGAACTGCTGTCGCTGAGATCGCCGCCGATGCGGGCGAAGGCCACTGCGGTATTCACGCCGCTGCGGTCCTCGCCGCCAGACGGGAAGCCGGCGCCGCGCAGGGCCTCGGCGCCCAGCTCGACGAACAGGTCCGTCGGCGCCACCCAGCGCAGCTGGATGCCGTCGTCCTTGAGCTGGTTGGCGAAGAAAGCGCGGTATACCAGCGGCTGGTCCACGAAGTCCCAGGCGTGGCTGTGCACGCGGTTGAGGTAGCCGAAGTCGGAGAAGAAGCGCCCGAACTTCACGCCCAGGCCATGGGGCAGGGCCAGCGTGTTCAGATAAGCCTCTTCCAGCTCGACCTTGGTTTCGCCGTCTTCGTTCTCCAGCGCGATGGTGGCCCAGCCGCGGAACTTGTCGTCCACGTTGGCTTCGATCGCCAGCTCGGTTTCGGCCAGCGAGAAGCCGTCCGGCCGCAGCTCGGTTTCCGGCCCGAGCAGGAAGCCAGGCACCAGGGGCTCGTCATCGCTGCTGAAATCGGCGTAGGTGCCCTGCAGGATCAGGCTGATGTTGGGGTTGAAGTTGCGCGGCGCGCCCTTGCGCGCGACCGGGTCCTTCGGGCCGGTGTCGGTCGTGGCCGGCGCGGCGCGATCGGGCGCGGCGGGTTTTTTCTCGGCGGCGTCGAGCCGCTGCTCCAGCGCTTTGATGCGCTGTTCGTACTGCTCGCGCAGCTGCTGCATCTCCTCGCGGATCTGCCGGGTCTCGCGGTCCTCGGCGGCGTGGGCGGCCAGGCTCAGACCGGCCAGCAGGCCGGCACTCATCAGAGCGGTCTTGTTCACGGTCGGCTCCCTCTGCAAAAACGGAAGAAGGGACGCTGCCGGGTGGCGGCATCCCCGATACAACGTTTTCAGAGCGAGGCCGGCGGGCCGCGAATGGGGGCGAGCGGGAGCGGATTACTGACAGGGGCTGTACAGCTGGAGCGCTCGTGCGCATGGCTGCAGGGTATTTCCAGGATCCGGCTGCCGGCGGTTTGCGGCAGGTAGCCGTGGCCATGGCTGGCGACGCATTCCTCGCAGGCCACGGGTTTGGCGCTCTGCAATTCATGCTGGGTGGCGTGCAGCACGGCGGCCCACTGGCCCAAGACCAGCGCGAGCACGAACGCCAGCAGAATACGGCGGCGATACAGCATGGCCGGATTCTAGCACGCGGCCGGATGGCCGCTTTCCTCGCAGCGGCGGCTGCGGCAGCGGCGGAAATTGCGCCAGTGGGCGTAGGCCAGGGTCAAGCCGCCGAGCAGCGTGAGCCCGCGTTCGCCGGTATCCGACAGCCAGGTGTCCGCTGCGATCCCAGCCAGCAGTAGCAACAGCAGGCCCGCCGCCCCCGCGGCACCGACCAGTCCGTCGCGGTGCTGGCGGCAACCCCAGCACAAGGCGAGGCTGCTGGTGGGCAGGATCAAGCCCAGCAGCCAGCGGTGAAACGATTCCGCCGCCAGCCATGTGCCGCTGATGATCGGCAGCAGGGTCAGTGCGACTGGCAGCAGCAGGCAGTGCAGCATGCACAGCCCGGACAGCAGCATGGCGCCGCCGTCCAACACGGCCGGCGGCGGCTTCATGCCTGCGCCTCGGAAGCTGGACAGGACGGCGACGGGCAGTCTGCGGTCGGGGTTGGCGGTGTTCATCGGGTATTGCGGAAGCGGGCTTCCCGCTGTTCGTTGTAGTCCTTGATGTCGGCGCAGACCGTGGCGGTGGGGCGTGCCAGCAGGCGCGGGATGCCGATCGGCTCGCCGGTGATTTCGCAATAGCCGTAGTCGCCACGCTCGATGCGGCGCAGGGCTTGGTCGATCTTGCGCAGCAGCTGTGCCTCGCGTTCGCGCAGGCGCAGGTCGAGCCAGCGTTCTTCCTCCTGCGCAGCCCGGTCGGCCGGATCGGCCGTGACCTCGCGCGCGGCCAGCCGCGCCCGCACCGCCCGCTCGCGTTCCAGCACCTCGCGCCGCTGTTCCAGCAGCCGCGCGCGGAAGAAGGCCAGCTGGCGCGGGCTCATGTAGTCGGAGTCGGGCGCCGCCAGCAGCGCGTCGGCGCTGGGCGGAACCGGTTCGGCGCGGCGGGTTTTCATGTGCGATCGGGACACAACCAGTGGGCGGAGCGGGCTTGCGGTGCCTGCGCCAAATCATTTATGTTATAACATAACATAATCAAACGGACCCGCGCCACTGCGCGTGGCACAGGGGGGCGCTGCAGTGACGGAGCCGGGTTGGCTATACGGGGCGGTACTGATCTTCACGCTGGGCCTGCGCCACGGCCTGGATCCGGACCACATCGCCGTGATCGACGGCCTGGTCTACCGTCAGGCGCGGCTGCGTCCGCGGCTGGCGCCCTGGGTCGGGACGCTGTTTGCACTCGGCCATGGCCTGGCGGTGACGGCCGTGGCGGTGACCGTTGCCTGGCTCACCGACCTCGGCCCCTGGCGCGCACTGGACCGGCCCGTATTCGAGCTGCTGCCGATCGGCCTGCTGCTCGTGCTGGGCACGCTGAATCTGCTGGCCCTGCTGCGTACGCAGCACTATCAGCCGCTGGGCTGGAAGACGCGGCTCATGCCGCAGCGCTGGCGGCAGGCCGCGCATCCCGCCGGCATCGTCGGCACCGGCATGGTATTCGCGCTGGTCTTCGATACCGTCACCCAGGTCGCGGCCTGGGGCACGGTGGCGGCGCTGCAGGCCGGACCGCTGAGCGCCTTGGTCATCGGGCTGGTGTTCACCGCGGGCATGATGATCACGGATACCCTCGACAGCCGTCTGCTGGCCCGTCTGCTGCGGGCCAGCGGGGCGGAACGTCAGCGCAGACGCTACCGGCGCGCGGTCGGCTGGCTGATGGTGGTACTGTCCTATGGATTTGCCGGCTACGCGCTGGCGCGTCTGCTGTGGCCGCGTCTCGAGCTGAGCGATGCCGGCGAGACGCTGGCCGGCATCCTCTGCGCTCTGCTGGTGCTGCTGGCCGGTTTCGGTCTGGATCGGGGGCGCCTGCGTGCGTCGTGAGGCGCCGTCAGCGCGCCGGCTGCGTGGCGCAGCGCGCGCACAGGCCGCTGATCTCCACCACCTGGCGCTCGACCTTGAAGCCCGACCGCGCCGCGGCCTGGCCGAGCATCCGGCCGATGCGGTCGGTCGCCAGCTCCGCGACGTTCTCGCAGCGGCGGCAGATCAGGAACTGGCCGCGATGCGGCTGCCGCGGCGCGGCGCAGCCGACGAAGGCGTTGAGCGATTCGATGCGGTGGATGAGCCCGGCCTGCGCCAGAAACTCGAGCGCGCGATACACCGTGGGCGGCGCCGCGCCGGCGCGCTCGCGCTGCAGCTGTTCCAGCAGGTCATAGGCCTTGACCGCGCTGTGGCCGCGCCAGATCAGTTCCAGCACGCGGCGGCGCAGCGGTGTCAGGCGCAGCCCGCGCGCTGCGCAGGCGTGTTCGGCCTCGGCGAGCGCCTGCTGCAGGCAGGCGCGATGGTCGTGGGCGGCAGCTGCCGGAACCTTTCTGGGCATGGCGGGGTCTCAGGTCGCGTTTGTTATTTTGTAACATATCCGGACCGCGTCATCACCCTGCCATGATCACGGTCAATGCCCTGCAATGCGCCTACGGCCGGCGCATCGTCCTGACCCTGCCGGACTGGCGCGTGGCCGCCGGCGAACATTGGCTGCTGCTCGGCCCTTCCGGCAGCGGCAAGAGCAGCCTGCTGCACGTCCTGGCCGGCCTGCTGCAGCCAGCGGCCGGCGAGGTGCAGGTGGCGGGGGAGGCGCCTTACCGGCTGCGGCCGGCGGCGCGCGACCGCTGGCGCGCGCGCCACATCGGCTTCATGCCGCAGCGCCCGCATCTGATCGCGGCCCTGAATCTCGCACAGAACCTGCGCCTGGCCCAGCGTCTGGCCCGCCAGCCGCAGGACGAGGCACGCATCGCCCAGGTACTGGCGACACTCGGACTGGCGACGCTGGCCAATCGCTATCCGCATCAGCTGAGCGAGGGCGAGCGTCAGCGCGCGGCGCTGGCACGCGCCGTGCTGAACCGGCCGCGGCTGCTGCTGGCCGATGAACCGACCGCGAGCCTGGACGACGTGCAGGCGGCGCGGGCGCTGGCCTTGCTGCGTGAGCAGGCGCAAGGCTGCGGCGCCACGCTGGTGATCGCCACACACGACCGCCGCGTGCGCAACGCGGTACCGCTGCGGCTGGAACTCGGGGCCGCGGCATGAGTGCGCTGGCGCTGAGCCTGGCCTATCTGCGCGCGCAGCCGCTGGTCAGCCTGTTGACGGTGCTGCTGCTCGCGGCCGGCGTCGCCACGCTGACGCTATTGCTGCTGGCGGGACAGCAGCTGCACTCGCGCCTGCTGCGCGACGCCCAAGGCTGGGATCTGGTGGTGGGCGCCAAAGGCAGCCCGCTGCAGCTGGTGCTCGCCGCCGTTTATCACCTGGACGCCCCGACCGGCAACATCCCGCTCGACGCGGCCGAGGCCTGGGCCAGGCACCCGCTGGTGGCCGACGCCATCCCGCTGGCGTTGGGCGACAGTTACCGGGGATTTCGCATCGTCGGCACCCGGCCGGAGTATGCGGCCCATTACCAGGCGCGATTGGCACAGGGCCGCGGATGGCGGCAGCCGATGGAAGCCGTGCTTGGCGCGACGGTGGCGCAGCGCAGCGGCCTTGGCGTCGGTGACACGCTGGTCGGCGCCCATGGCCTGACTGCGACCGGGGCCGATCACGCCCATGCACCCTACCGTGTGGTGGGGGTGTTCGCGCCAACGCACAGCGTGATCGACCGGCTGGTGCTGACCGGCGTCGAGAGTGTCTGGCAGCTGCACGCGCCGGCCACGGCAGCGACGCAGGACGCGCACGCTCAGCATGCACATGCCGAGGCGCACGAATCGTCAGCCTCGCGCGAAATCACCGCGCTGCTGCTGCGTTACAAGACACCGCGGGCGGCGGCGACGCTGCCGCGCCAGATCAACGCCGCGAGCGCGCTGCAGGCGGCCTCGCCCGCGGTCGAGGTGACCCGACTGTTCCGGCTGCTGGGATTGGGTTTCGACGTGCTGCGCGGTTTCGCCGTGCTGCTGCTGGTCGGGGCGCTGCTGGGCCTGTTCATGGCCCTCAGTCAGGCCCTGGCCCAGCGTCGCTATGATCTGGCGCTGCTGCGCACCCTCGGCGCCTCGCCCGGCTGGCTGTTCGGCCAGATCTGCCTGCAGGCGCTGCTGCTGGCAGCGGCCGGCTGGGTGCTGGGCATCGGTCTGGGCCATGCGGCCGCCGAGTGGGTGGGCCGGCAGCTGTCGGCCGGTCAACTGGCGCTGACCGGCCTGCTGTGGGCGCCGGGCGAGTCGGTGCTGGCGCTCTGCGTGATGGTGACTGCGCTGGCGGCAGCCCTGCCGCCGGCCTGGCGCGCCTATCGCACCGACATCGCCGCCGTTCTGGCGCGGGGCTGAGATGATACGCCGCCTGTGTCTGGTGCTGACCCTGGTCTTCGCGGCGCCGGCCGCCGCCGAGAAACCCGTGCTGCAGGTGTTCGGGGAGAACATGGACAGCGCCTCGCCGGTGCCGCGGGTCCAGGCGTTCCGCGGCGATCTGGTGTATCTCGTGGCCAGTCTGGAGGACGCGGCCGGCCAGCCGCTGGCACAGCGGGCGCTGCGCGTCGGCTCCAGCATCGGCAACCCCATCCTGCAGGCCGAACTGAAAACCGACGACGAGGGTTACGCGCGCTTCACCGTGCTGGCGGAGAAGCCCGGACTCGACCGGATCACGGTCCGCGGCGAGCGCGTGCAGGCTGTGGTCGAAATCCAGGTGGCCGGGACCACGGCCTTCCGGGATCCACGCCTGGCGAAAATGCTGGGCGGGATGCCCGATCTGAAGGACGTGATTCCGTGGGAGCGCTTTCTCGTCGCCCGCTTCGAGCTGGCGCCGGACGGCGCCTCCGGCCGGGCCGAGTTTCCGCCCGAACTGAGACGCCTGGACGGCCAGAACATACGTCTGGCCGGCTTCATGATCCCTCTGGACCCCGAGGAACGGCAGCGGCGCTTCATGCTGTCCGCCAGCCCGCCCAACTGCTACTTCCATCTGCCCGGCGGGCCGGCCACGCTGGTGGAGGTGGAAAGCCAGAAAGGCATCCCGTTCCGCGACGAGGTGCTGGTGCTCAGCGGGCGCCTGCGGCTGCTGACGAACAGCGGCACCGGGGTGTTCTTCAGGCTGGAACAGGCGGCCGCCGACCGTTGACCGGATCGCGGGTTTCGCCGCCCAGGCGCGCAGGCTATGCTTGCGCGCATGCTGCGCAAGTTCACCAAGATGCACGGGCTCGGCAACGACTTCGTGCTGTTCGACGCCACCCGCGAGCCGCTTTCGCTGACCGCGGCGCAGGCGCGTTTCGTCGCCGACCGCCATTTCGGCATCGGCTGCGACCAGATCCTGCTGGTCGAGCCGCCGCCGGCGCCGGACGTGGACTTCTTCTACCGCATCCTCAACAGCGACGGCTCGGAGTCCGCCCAGTGCGGCAACGGCGCACGCTGCTTCCTGCACTTCGTGCGCGAGCAGGGCCTGACCGCCAAGTCGAACATCCGGGTGCGCACGATCAAGGGCATCTACGAGATGCAGCTGCTGCCGGACGGCCAGGTGCGGGTCAACATGGGCGTGCCGGAGTTCGAGCCGGCGCGCATCCCGATCGCGGCCGAGACGCGCGCCGACACCTACCGCCTGATGCTGGACGAGGGCCATGAGGTCGAGTTTGCCGCGCTCAGCATGGGCAACCCGCATGCGGTGCTGCGCGTGGACGATGCGGCGCGCGCGCCGGTGGCCGCGCTCGGGCCGCTGCTCGAGCCGCACCCGTTCTTTCCCGAGCGCGTGAACGTCGGCTTCCTGCAGGTGCTCGACCGCGGCCACGGCGTGCTGCGCGTGTACGAGCGCGGTGCCGGCGAGACGCTGGCCTGCGGCAGCGGCGCCTGCGCGGCGATGGCGGCGGGCCGCCGGCTGGGCTGGTTTGATGACACGGTCGAGCTGCGTCTGCCCGGTGGTACACTGCGGTTGGAGTGGGCAGGCGAAGGTCAGCCGCTGTACATGACCGGCCCGGCCCAGAAGGTGTTCGAGGGGGAGGTCGAACTATGAGTTCGAAGCGGGTGCGGGATGCGGATGCCGAGCCGGCAACGCCGGCCCTGGACCAGGAGCAGGTTGCGGGCTGGTTGTCCGCGCACCCGGATTTCTTCGAGCGCCATCCCGAGGTGCTGGAGGCGCTGAACCTGCACCATCGTGTCGGCGGCAAGGCGGTGTCGCTGATCGAACACCAGGTGCAGCGCCTGCGCGAGCGCAACCGGCAGCTGCAGGGCCGGCTCAAGGCGCTGCTCGACACCGCCCGCGAGAACGAATCGCGTGTGCTGCACCTGCAGGATCTGGCTCGCGCGCTGATCGTGGCGCGCAACCTGACCGACGTGTTCAAGGCGCTGGATGCCGGTCTGCGCCGCGATTTTTCCGTGGATGCCGTATTCCTGGGGTTGAAGCGCGATGCCCCGCGCGAGAGCGGACTGCCCGGCTTGCATTACCTGACCGCGGACGATGCGGTGGTCGGCGCGTTCCGGGACTTCTTCCGCCAGCCACGGCCGGTCTGTGGTCCGCTGTCCGAGCGCCAGCTGAGCCTGCTGTTTCCGGGCGAGGCCGAGCTGCTGAAGTCGGCGGCGGTGATGCCGCTGGGCAAGCCGGTCATGCTCGGGATGCTGGTGGTGGCCAGCCGCGAACCCAAGCGTTTCCGCCCCGACATCGGCACACTGTTCCTGGAACTGATCGCCGATCTCGTCGCCGCCGCCGCGCTGGTGCATCTCGGGCAGGAACCCGCGCAGGGCTGAGTGCATGGTGGCGCGAGGTGAGCGCGAAGCCGGTCCGGACGAAACCGCGCTCGCGCAAGCGCTCGCCGCCTTTCTCCGGCACGTACGCAGCGAGCGGCAGCTCTCGTCGCATACGCATGCGGCCTACGCACGCGACTTGAATGCGCTGCTGGCCTACTGCCGGGCGACGGGCATCGGCCAGTGGCGCGAGCTCGACACCCACCACGTGCGCGCCTTCGTCGCGCAATGCCATCGGCGCGGGCTGTCGCCCGCCAGCCTGCAGCGCCTGCTGTCCGCGATCCGGGCCTTCTATCGCTACCTGCTGCGCGAGGGCCAGGCCGGCCGTGACCCGGCCGCCGACGTGCGCGGCCCGAAGCGGCGGCGCCCGCTGCCCAAGGCGCTGGACGCGGACCAGGTCGCCCGCCTGCTCGACGGCCCGGAAGGCGCGGACGAGCCCTGGGCCATCCGCGACCAGGCCATGATGGAGCTGTTCTATTCCTCCGGCCTGCGCCTGTCCGAGCTGGTCGGGCTGGATGCCGCCGACGTGGCGCCAGGCAGCGGCGAGCTGCGCGTGCTGGGCAAGGGCGCCAAGACGCGCATCGTGCCGGTGGGGCGCAAGGCGGACACCGCCCTGCAGGCCTGGCTCAAGGACCGCGCGCGCTGGGCGGCGAACGACGAGAAGGCGCTGTTCGTCGCCGGCAACGGCCGGCGCATCAGCGCTCGCCAGGTGCAGCTGCGGCTGCAGCATTGGGCCATCAAGCGCGGCGTCAACACCGCGCTGCACCCGCACATGCTGCGGCATTCCTTCGCCACGCACCTGCTGGAATCCAGCGGCGACCTGCGCGCGGTGCAGGAACTGCTCGGCCACGCCAACATCAGCACCACACAGATCTATACCCATCTCGACTTCCAGCGCCTGGCCAAGGTCTACGACGAGGCGCATCCGCGTGCACGCAGGAAAGCCAAGGCCTGATCCGGCCCACCGCACGGCGACAGGCACGGCCCGGGTGTCGGGCTTTTCGGAGCGTACGGCGACAGGGATATCATCGCCCGGGCCCGTCATGGGCGGCGCTTTTCTGCAGCCTGTCAGACTGGGTCAGGGGTTGAGTTGGCGTTTTCCGGCCCCATATAGGCGGTTGGCGGCATAAAATCTCGTCCCAAGCCCCGCCGGCAGGACCCTGCATGGAACAGTTCCGAGGTACCACCATCCTCTGCGTGCGCCGCGACGGCCGTACGGCGGTCGCCGGTGACGGCCAGGTGTCGATGGGCAACACCACCGTCAAGGGCAACGCGAAGAAGGTCAAGCGCATCTACGACGGCAAGGTGATTGCCGGCTTCGCCGGCGGCACGGCCGATGCCTTCACCCTGTTCGAGCGCTTCGAAGGCAAGCTGCAGACCCATGGCGGCAACCTGCTGCGCGCCGCCGTCGAGATGGCCAAGGACTGGCGCACCGACCGCTTCCTGCGCCGGCTGGAGGCACTGTTGATCGTGGCCGACAAGGACCACGCGCTGATGATCTCCGGCAACGGCGATGTGATGGAGCCGGAGCATGACGTGATCGCCATCGGCTCGGGCGGCCCCTTCGCCCATGCGGCGGCGCGCGCCCTGCTGGAGAACACCTCGCTGTCGGCGCAGGAGATCGCCGAAAAGGCGCTCAACATCGCCGCCGACATCTGTGTCTATACCAATCACAACCTGACCGTGGAAGTGCTGCCATGACACGGCGTCACGAGCGATTTTCTGCGAGTGTAGGTGCGGGACTGGCAGCGGGAGCGCCGACACCGCCACACGCACGAGTCCCCATCGACCGCACGGAGGCACAGCCGTGACCGAACCCGCCGAGAAGATCGGCCCGCCGCCGGCCACGCCGATGATGACGCCGCGCGAGATCGTGCAGGAGCTGGACAAGCACATCGTCGGGCAGCAGGAGGCCAAGCGCGCGGTCGCCATCGCGCTGCGCAACCGCTGGCGCCGGCAGCAGCTCGACGACACCCTGCGCGCCGAGATCAAGCCCAAAAACATCCTCATGATCGGCCCGACCGGCGTCGGCAAGACCGAGATCGCGCGCCGCCTGGCCAACCTGGCCAACGCGCCGTTCCTGAAAGTCGAGGCGACCAAGTTCACCGAGGTGGGCTATGTCGGGCGCGACGTCGAATCCATCGTCAAGGACCTGCTGGATGCCGCGGTCAAGCAGACCCGCGAGCAGGAGCTGAAGAAGGTGCGCACGCGCGCCGAGGACGCCGCCGAGGAGCGCATCCTCGATGTGCTGCTGCCACGCCCGCGCATCCCTGACGACCTGCAGAAGCAGAGCGAGCAGGACGCCACGCGCCAGGTGTTCCGCAAGCGTCTGCGCGAGGGCAAGCTCGACGACAAGGAGATAGAGATCGACCTGCGTGCGCCGCAGCTCGGCGTCGAAATCATGGCGCCGCCGGGTATGGAGGAGATGACCAGCCAGCTGCAGAGCCTGTTCCAGAACATGGGCGCAGGCCGCACCAAGCGGCGCAAGATGACGGTCAAGCAAGCGTACAAGCTGTTGGCCGACGAGGAGGCCGCCAAGCTGGTGGACGAGGAGCTGATCAAGTCGCGCGCGCTGCAGAACGTGGAGCAGAACGGCATCGTGTTCATCGACGAGATCGACAAGGTCTGCCGGCGCGGCGAGGTGGTCGGTGCCGATGTATCGCGCGAGGGTGTGCAGCGCGACCTTCTGCCGCTGATCGAAGGCTGCACCGTGAGCACCAAGTACGGCATGGTGCGCACGGACCACATCCTGTTCATCGCTTCCGGCGCGTTCAGCTTCGCCAAGCCTTCCGACCTGATCCCGGAACTGCAGGGCCGCTTGCCGATCCGTGTCGAGCTGGCGGCGCTGGGGGTGGACGATTTCGTGCGCATCCTGACCGAGCCCGACTGCTCGCTGACCGAGCAGTACGCGGCGCTGCTGCGCACCGAAGGCGTCGAATTGAAGTTCACCGAGGACGGTGTCCGGCGGCTGGCCGAGGTGGCGTTCCGCGTCAACGAACGCACCGAGAACATCGGCGCGCGTCGGCTGCACACGGTCATGGAACGGCTGGTGGAGGAGATTTCCTTCGAGGCGCCCGACCGCAACGGCCAGACGCTGACCGTGGATGCCGCCTATGTGGACCAGCGACTCGCCAGCCTCGCCCAGGACGAAGACCTGAGCCGCTATATTTTGTGAATGCACTGCCCGCAGTGCCCCTGCCCGCGTGCGGGAGAGCATGCCCCGCAGGGGCGGGAGACGGCCCTGTGCCGCACGGAGCGCCAGCGTTGAGCCGCCTGCCGGACGGGAATGGCGGCATAATGCTCGGTATGACGGCCAGCGCGACACCCAGCACAGTCCCCACCGAACTCAAGCTGCACCGCGCCTCGCGGGTGCTGGAAGTGGTATTCGACGACGGCAGCCGCTACCGGCTGCCCTGCGAGTATCTGCGGGTGTTCTCGCCGTCGGCCGAGGTGCGCGGGCACGGCGGCGGCGAGCCGCAGCTGGTGCCTGGCAAGCAGAACGTCAGCATCACCCGCATCGAGCCGGTCGGGCACTATGCCGTCCGATTGCATTTCAGTGACGGCCATAAGACCGGCCTGTACACCTGGCCGGTGCTGCGCGAGTTGGGCGAGAACCAGGCCGCCCACTGGGCGCGTTATCTGGAGCGCATGGCGCAGGCCGGCCTGAGCCGCGATCCCGACGTCGTGCGCCCGCTGTCTGCATTGTTGCGGAAGAACTGAAGCATGAACACGAAAGACAAGATCACCGACTTCGGCTTCCAGAAGGTGCCCTGGGGCGAGAAGCAGAAGCGCGTCGGTGCCGTGTTCGACTCCGTCGCCGGCCGCTACGACCTGATGAACGACCTCATGTCCTTCGGCATCCACCGACTGTGGAAGAAATTCACAGTCGAGCTGGCGGCCGTGCGTGCCGGCGAGCGGGTGCTGGACCTGGCCGGTGGTACCGGCGACCTCAGCGCGGCCCTGGCGGCGCGCGTGGGCGCGGGCGGGCGTGTGGTGTGCTCGGACATCAATGCCGCGATGCTGGGCGTCGGCCGCCAGCGGCTCACCGATCGTGGTGTGGTCGGTAACGTGGACTACGTGCAGGCCAATGCCGAGAAGCTGCCCTTCGCTGACCACAGCTTCGACTGCGTCACGATCGGTTTTGGCCTGCGCAACGTCACCGACAAGGCGGCGGCGCTGGCCTCCATGTACCGGGTGCTGCGGCCGGGCGGGCGGCTGCTGGTGCTGGAATTCTCCAAGCCGCGCCTGCCCGGCCTGTCGCAGCTCTACGACCAGTATTCCTTCCACGTGCTGCCGCTGATGGGCCGGGTGGTCGCCCACAATGCCGACAGCTACCGCTACCTGGCCGAGTCCATCCGCATGCACCCGGACCAGGAGACGCTCAAGCAGATGATGGAACAGGCCGGCTACGCCCGCTGCCAGTTCTATAACCTGACCGGCGGGATCGTCGCGGTGCACCGCGGCTACAAGCTCTGATGGACCTGCCCTATCCCATGCTCGGCGCGCTGGAGATCGCGCTCAACCGCTACCTGGCGCTCGATGCCGAGGCGCTGCGCGGCTGCGCGGCGCTCGACGGCCGGCTGATCGCGCTGCATCTGCGCGAGTTCGGGCTCAGCGCCTGGCTGCAGCCCGGCCCGCAGGGCGTGCAGGTGCTGCCGAGCGCCGATCGCCCGGCCGACGTGACCCTGTCCGGCAGCCTGCCGGCCTTCGCGCGCCTGCTGTGGCCGCAGACCGAACAGGCCGAACTGCTGCTCTCGGGCGCGGTCGAGATCGACGGCGACGGCGAGCTGGCGCAGCAGTTCGCCAATATCCTGCGGCGCGTGAACTTCGACTTCGAGGAACTGCTCGCCGCGTCGCTCGGCGGCGTGGCGGCGCACGGCGTCAACCGTTTCCTGCGCGGCGCCTTCGGCTTTGGCCGGCGCACGGCGGAGGTGCTCGGACGCGACACGGTCGAGTACCTGCGTGAGGAGACCCGCGACTTGGTGCACCG
>DATLYR010000134.1 GCA_035574475.1 Nevskiales bacterium
GCTTCGGCCGCCAGAAGGGCCACACCGAGCTGTACCGCGGCGCCGAATACGTCGTGGATTTCCTGCCCAAGGTCAAGGTCGAGCTGGCGCTGACCGACGAGATGGTGGACAAGGCGATCGAGGCCATCACCCAGGCCGCGCGCACCGGCAAGATCGGCGACGGCAAGATCTTCGTGCAGCCGCTGGAGCAGGTGGTGCGCATCCGCACCGGGGAAACCGGCAAGGACGCGGTCTAGGGCTGCGGCACAACACAAGATTCGAGGGGGGATAGACCATGATCAAGCTGATGGGCAGCTTCGCGCTGCTGGCTCTGCTGCCGGGCGCCGCCCTGGCCGACACCGCGCTCGATTCCGGCGACACCGCCTGGATGCTGACCTCGACCGCGCTGGTCCTGTTCATGACCCTGCCCGGGCTGGCGCTGTTTTACGGCGGCCTGGTGCGCAGCAAGAACGTGCTGTCGGTGCTGATGCAATGCCTGGTGATCGCCTGCCTGGCCTCGGTACTGTGGGTGCTGTTCGTGTACAGCCTTGCCTTCGGCCCGGGCGGCCCGTTCATCGGTGGCCTGTCCAAGGCGTTCATGAACGGCGTCAGCGAGGATGCGCTGTCGGGCACCATCCCGGAAAGTGTGTTCGTGATGTTCCAGATGACCTTCGCCATCATCACGCCGGCACTGATCGTGGGCGCCTTCGCCGAGCGCATGCGCTTTACGGCGATGCTGATGTTTTCCGCGTTGTGGCTGATACTGGTCTATGCCCCGGTGGCGCATTGGGTCTGGGCTGGCGATGGCTGGCTGTACAAGCAGGGCCTGCTGGATTTCGCCGGCGGCACGGTCGTGCACACCACCTGCGGCATCGCCGCACTGGTCTGCGCGCTGGTGCTCAAGCCACGCAGCGGCTTCCCGGAAATGGCGATGATGCCGCACAACCTGACCATGACGGTGATGGGCGCGGGCATGCTGTGGGTCGGCTGGTTCGGCTTCAACGCCGGCTCGGCGGTCTCGGCCGGCGGCAACGCCGGCATGGCGATGCTGGTCACGCACACCTCGGCAGCGGCCGGCGCGCTGGCCTGGATGGCGCTGGAATGGATCAAGTACGGCAAGCCGAGCGTGCTGGGCGTGGCCACCGGCGTCATCGCCGGCCTGGCCACCATCACGCCGGCCTCGGGTTATGTCGGTCCCGGCGGTGCGCTGCTGATCGGCCTGGCGGCAGGTGTGGTGTGCTTCGGCGCCACCAACTACATGAAGCGCGCGCTCAAGGTGGACGACTCGCTGGATGTGTTCCCGGTGCACGGCGTCGGCGGCATGCTCGGCACCTTGGCCGCCGGCGTGTTCGCCTCCGCCGGCCTCGGCCTGCTCAGCGGCCAGGGTTATGCCGAGGGCATGAGCATGGGCCGGCAGATGGGCGTGCAGCTGCTCGGCATTTTCGTGATAGCGATCTACACGGCGATCGTGAGTTTTATGCTCCTCAAGCTGGTGGACGCGATCACCGGTCTGCGCGTGAGCGCGGAAGAGGAAACGATGGGGCTGGATACTTCCCAGCACAACGAGCGCGGCTACGATCTTTGATTTTTCTGTCACCCCGGCGAAGGCCGGGGTCCAGGGCCTTTCTGCGCAATATCAAAGACGCTGGATTCCGGCTTTCGCCGGAATGACGGAACAAACTGCCCGGCCTAGCCGGGCAGTTTGTTATGCGTGCCGTCGCAGAAGGGCTTGGTGCCGGAGTGCTTGCAGCCGCACAGCCAGAGCTTGCGGCTGTCCGGCGGCACCGTGAACTTGATCGGCGCAAATTCGCTGCCCTTGTGCGAGCCGTCACAGAACGGCTGATTTTTCGACCGGCCGCAGGCGCACCACCAGTAATCGCCCGGCGCCAGGTCGAGCGGGAACGGCAAGCGCTGTGCGATGACGGGTCCGGACATGGCCTGCTCGGGTGGACCTGAACGACTTTAGACCCGGGCTGCCCCGCCGGCAACCTGGCGTGGCTATACTTGTCCCAGGTCAAGGTGTGGGCAGGAGAGCCTCATGAGCAAAGTGACGGTGGTGCTGATCGGCGCGGGCCTGCTGCTGGTGAGCGCCGCGGCCGCGGCCGAAACCTACCGCTGGGTGGACACCGACGGCAAGGTGCATTACAGCGACCGGCCCGTGCAGGGTGCGCAGGAGATACGGGTCCGCGTGCCCGGCGAAGAGCCCGCGCCGCCCGCCGACGCGAATGACAGCGGCACGGCTGCGGGCTCGGAAGTCCCGGCCGATGCCGATGATCCCGCCCAAGTGCGGGCGCAGCTCTGTGAGCAGGCACGCGAGCGCCTGGCGGCCTACGAGAAGGCCGATGGCATCACGACGAACGACGGCTCCGGCGGGCAGCGGCTGCTGAGCACCGAAGAGCGCATCGACACGATCGTCAAGGCGCGCCGCGACGTGCGCGAGCTGTGCGAGCCCCCGGCTTGATCAGGCGCTTTTGCGCAGCCGGAATCAAAGAGGCGGGCCGCCGCTGCGGACCTGCCACGGCAGGCAAGAACCCCCGGGTCAACCGAGGTCCAGCGCCCGGGCGACGAAGGGCGGAGGTGTCAGCGCCGCGCGGTGCATGTCCGCGCTGTAGTACTTCGTCTGCAGCTGTCCGGTGTTGACCGCGCCGAGCCGCGGTGCCAGCGGTGCCGCGCGCTTCGCCGCCAGGCTCGCCGACCACCAGCCGGAGGGATAGATCGGTTGCGGGAAGCTGATCAGCTGCGTCTGTGCAAAGCCGACCTCGCGCATGGCGGCGTGCATCTCCGTGATGAGGTCCAGATGCAGCAGCGGTGATTCGCTCTGCTGCACCAGGATGCCATCCGGGCCCAGCGCCCGGATGCAGTCCGCGTAGAATTTCCTGCCGAACAGGCCTTCGGCCACGCCGACCGGGTCGGTGCTGTCGATGATGATGACGTCCACGCTGCCGGGCTTGGCGTTCTTCATCCAGGCCACGCCGTCACCGAAGTACAGTTCCGCACGCGGGTCGTGGTTGGAGGTGCACAGCTCCGGGAAATGGATCTCCGCCAGCCGCGTGACGCGCTCGTCGATCTCCACCTGCAGCGCATGCTCGACCGACTCGTGCTTGAGCACTTCCTTGAGCGTGCCGCAGTCGCCGCCGCCGATGATCACCACGCGCTTCGGGTTCGGGTGGGTGAACAGCGCCGGGTGCGTCATCATCTCATGGTAGAGGAAGTTGTCGCGCGTGGAGACCATGGTGCAGCCGTCGATCACCATCAGCTTGCCGAAGGTCTCGGTGTCGTAGATCTCGATCAGCTGGTAGGGCGTTTGCTCGCGGTGCAGCGGCTTGACCTGCCCGGCGGCGAGCTTGAGCGAAAACGCGGTGCCCGTGCCCTCGACGGTCTCGGTAAACCAGGCCTGATCCATTACCATGACTCCATACTTGCAGGGGGGGAGGTGAGGGCGGATTATACGCGCCGGTTTCAACCACCGCGTGACGCCTGGCCCATGAACAAACCCAGTCACTGGACGCCCGAAAACGCCCGCGACCTGTACAACATCGAACACTGGGGCGAGGGTTATTTCGGCGTCAATGCCGCCGGCCATCTCACGGTGCGCCCGCGCCGCAACGGCGCCGAGATCGACCTGTTCGAGCTGATCGGCGAGGTCGAGGCCAGCGGCCTGCCGCTGCCGGTGCTGCTGCGCTTTTCCGACATCCTGCACGACCGCGTGGACGTGCTCTGCGACGCCTTCGCCGGCGCCATGCGCGACAGCGGCTATGCCGGCCGCTACACGGCGGTCTATCCGATCAAGGTCAACCAGCAGCGCAGCGTAGTCGAGGAGATCCTGCGTCTGGGCAACGGCCGCGTGGGCCTCGAGGCCGGCAGCAAGCCGGAGCTGATGGCGGTGCTGGGGCTGGCGCCGGATGGCGGCGTCATCGTGTGCAACGGTTACAAGGACCGCGCCTACATCCGCCTGGCGCTGATCGGCCGCAAGCTCGGCCACCGCGTCTACATCGTGGTGGAAAAGCCCTCGGAACTGGAACTGGTGCTGCGCGAGGCGCGGGCGCTCGGCGTCGAGCCCCTGATCGGGCTGCGCGTGCGCCTGGCCTCGGTGGCCGGCGGCAAATGGCAGAACACCGGCGGGGAGAAATCCAAGTTCGGGCTGTCGGCCGCGCAGGTGCTGGCCGCGGTCGGGCAGCTGCGGGCCGCAGGACGCCTGGACAGCCTGCGCATGGTGCACTTCCACCTCGGCTCGCAGGTGGCCAACGTGCGCGACATCCAGCGCGGCATGCGCGAGGCGGCGCGTTATTACGCCGAGCTGCGCCAGCTCGGCGCGCCGCTCGACTGCGTGGACGTCGGCGGGGGCCTCGGCGTGGATTACGAGGGCACGCGCTCGCGCTCCTACTGCTCGATGAACTACAGCGTGGCCGAGTACGCGCTGAACATCGTGCGTACGCTGGCCGAGGTCTGCCGCGAATACGGCCTGCCGCAGCCGGACATCATCAGCGAGTCCGGGCGCGCGCTGACCGCGCATCATGCGGTGCTGGTGACCGCGGTGATCGACCACGAATCCGCCCCGGACGGCGTGCCGTCGCGGCCGGCTGCCGACGCGCCGGCGGTGCTGCAGGACCTCTGGGCGGCCTGGGAGAACCCGCGCGGCCGCAGCGCCGTCGAGTGCTACCACGATGCCATCCACGGCCTGCAGGAGGCGCAGGCGCAGTACACGCATGGCAGCCTCGACGTCGCGCAGCGCGCCTGGGCCGAACAGGCCTACTACGCCGTGTGCCGCAAGGTCCTGCCGCAGCTGGACCCGAACTCGCGCGCGCACCGCGAGCTGCTGGACGAGCTGCGCGAGAAGCTGGCCGACAAGTATTTCTGCAACTTCTCGGTGTTCCAGTCGGTGCCGGACGTCTGGGCCATCGACCAGATCTTCCCGATCCTGCCGATCCATCGCCTCGACGAGGCGCCGGACACGCGCATCTCGCTGTGCGACCTGACCTGCGACTCCGACGGGCGCATCGATCAGTACGTGGACCGCGACGGCCTCGACCGCACCCTGCCCGCGCACCGGCTGAAGGACGGCGAGCGCTACCTGCTCGGCATCTTCATGGTCGGCGCGTATCAGGAAATTCTGGGCGACATGCACAACCTGTTCGGCGACACCAACGCGGTCAACGTCGAGCTCAGCGCCGCGGGCGGCTGGCGACTGGTCGGCGCGGAAGCCGGCGATCGCGCGGACGAGCTGCTGCGCTATGTGCACCTGGCGCCCGAGGAGCTGCTGGCGGCGTATCGCCGCAAGCTGGCGGCGGCGGCGCTGCCGGCGGCGCAGGCACAGGCCTGCCTGCAGGAGCTCGAGGCAGGGTTGACGGGCTACACCTACTTGCAGAGCGAGTGAGTTGACTTGATTTCGTCATTCGGGCGAAAGCAAGAATCCAGAGACTTTCTGCAGGCACTGGACCCCGGCTTGCGCCGGGCTGACGGACCGGGGGCCGTCAGCTTGTCCAGCAGCGATAGCAGGAACAGTTCGCGGAACAGGCGCTGTAGCGCGAGGTTTTCCGCGCTGTTGCCGGGCGCATCGTCGCAGGGGCAGGTCCAGGCCAGCCGCACGCAGCGCGAGTCGGCGTCGAGGATGCGCAGCGCGGGCCGGCCGTTCTCGATACGTGCGTCGATGTCGAAGCTCATGCCAGCATCCGGGCGAACGGGTTTTTCGGATGATAATGATTCTCATTTACAGCAGTCAAGCCGGAGGGGAGTAGCCGCATGAAGACGGGTTTGATTGGCTTGGGCGCCATGGGGCAGTCGATGGCGCGCAATCTCGCCCGGCATGGCCGGCTGGCCGGGGTGTGGAACCGCAGCGTGGACAAGGCCCGTACGCTGGCCGTGGAAACCGGTTGCCACGTGGCCGCCGACCCGGCGGAACTGGCGCGGACTTGCGAGGCGGTCGTGATCTGCGTGTCGGCCGATGCCGACGTGAAGTCAGTGGTGGCCGCGCTGCAGCCGGGGCTGTCGGCCGGTCAGCTGGTGATCGACTGCTCCACCGTCAGCGCCGAGACGGCGCGGCAGTGCGCGCAGCGGCTCGGCCAGCAGCGGGTGGATTTCCTCGATGCGCCGGTGAGCGGCGGCACCGAGGGCGCGCGGCTCGGCACGCTGTCGATCATGGTGGGCGGCGAGGCGCATGCCTTCGAACGTGCCTTGCCGGTGCTACGGGCGCTGGGTCAGCGCATCGTGCACCTGGGGCCGGCGGGTTCCGGCCAGGCCGCCAAGGCCGTGAACCAGGTCATGGCGGCCGGCATCAACCAGGCGGTGACCGAAGCGATGGCTTTTGCCCAGGCGCTGGGCCTGCCGCTCGAGAAGCTCATCGAGGTCATCGGTTCCGGCGCCGCCGGCAACTGGTTCGTCAACCACCGCGGGCTGTCCATGGTCGAGGGCCGCTACCCGCCCGGCTTCAAGCTGGCGTTGCACCACAAGGACCTGAGCATCTGCCTGGCCATGGCCGCGCAGCTCGGCGGCGAGCTGCCGCTGTCGGCGCAGACGCGCGCCGACTACGAGCGGCTGATGGCCGCCGGCCACGGCGACGAGGACATCTCCGCGCTGTATCGCCTCAAGCGGGAAATCTT
>DATLYR010000135.1 GCA_035574475.1 Nevskiales bacterium
GAGATTGAGCCCGCCGGCATCGGCGATGGCATCGGCCAGGCTCAAGCCTTTGACCGGCATGGTCACGGCCCGCTGCTGCTTGACCTCACCCAGCATGAATACGCGGTTGGCGCGGTTGTCCACGAAGTGCAGCCGATCACCGTCGCGCAGCACCAGGGCGCCGGCCTCGGTGCCGCCGCCGCGGTATAGCGCGGCTAGGTTGAGCGTAGTACTGCGGTTGCCGCGTGTCAGGATGGCGGTGGTGTAGTAGTACTCGCCTTGTGCCGTGCCCTGCGGGCTTGCCACCGCGCACTGGCCGAGCGCATCGAGCACCGTCACCGGCTTGTCCGTGACCGGCACGATGCAGGAGGTGCCCAGGTCACTGGTCACGACGATGCGCTGGCTACGGTAGGCCACCACGCGCACATCCACCTGCGGATCCGCCAGCACCTTCTTGAGCGTGGCCTCGAACTGCGTGCGGACTTCCTCCACGGTCATGCCCGCGACCTTGGTCACGCCCACGAAGGGATAGAACACCGTGCCGTCGGCCCGCACCAGGCGGCCGGCATCCTCGGGAGACTGGTTGACACCGGGCCCCATCGGCGAAGTAAGCTCCGGGTGGTTCCAGACGATGACACTGATTACGTCACCGGGACCGATACGGTACTCGCTCGGGCCGGTGCCCTCCCCGGGAGCGCGCGGTACCGGCGCCTCGTCCAGCCGTGCGCCGCTGCGCATGCCGCGCACCAGCGCAGGCGTGATGTCCTGCAGCGTCACCCGGTAGTCCCCGTTCTCCGACAGGCGCCCGGCGGACGCATCGCCCGATGCCGGCCGTCCGGCCCAGACTTCGCTGCCTTCCTCCTGCAGCTTCAGGCCCGGATTGGAACAGCCCAGCATGCCCAGCAGCACAAGCGCCGCGACGGGCCGAATGGAAAGACCCACACGAAAAACGAAGCGAGACATTACAGGTAACCCCCTCACCTTGCAGGAACCGCCAGGCGATCTTTCTAGTCCGTGCCGGCGCGCGGGACGCGCGGGCACCGGCGAATCGCAAGAGCGCTGCTTGCAGCGCCCAAGATACTGCGCGCGACGACAAAAAGCCACGGATGCCCCCTCCCCGGCCAGGTCCGACGCTGGCGCTACAGGCAATCCTGATACCACGCCGGGGTATTGCACCACCCGGCGAAGGTTCGGAAAATCCTGCCGGCGCCGGGCGCCTGCCAGCAATCGCTATCTGACCCAGTGCAGTATTCGACTCATGTGATGCAGGAAGTAAGCATGAAGCGGACAGGCGAATGCCGGCGTTTCGGTGGCGCCGTTCATGGACTACCCGGTGGTGCTGACGGCGGTGGCCTATGACCTCTCGGACCGCTTCGATTTCCCGGACGCGCGGGCTGACTACGGGCTGGCGATTGGCTATTCTTTCCGCTGAACCCCGTTAGCCGGCGCCTTGCCAGTCGTGCCAAGGCCGTGCAGACGGGTATCGCGACCAAAAGTCGTCCTACATTCGCCGATCATCTCACCCAATAGGAGCGGCTTCAGCCGCGATCAGCCCCGGTACACCTCACGCCGGTTCCCGATCCTGACCACCAACACGCATAGCGCCCGATCCCGAATCTCGCAAATCACCCGGCAGTCGCCCACCCGGTAACGCCAGAAGCCACCCAACGGCCCGGTCAGCGCCTTGCCCATCGTGCGAGGGTCATCCAGCGCGGCGACGCGCTCGTCCATGTACGCAACGATGCGTCGCGCAGTTTGCTTGTCGAGTTTGCCGAGCTGCCGTACTGCGGTATCCGAGTATTCAATCTTCCAGGCCAAGGCGCTTCTTTACGTCTGCCGCGGAATGTGTCTTCTCCCGGCCTTTGCGGACGCGCTCCAGCACATCCGCAGCCAGGTAATAATCCTCCATGTCCTCAAGCCCGCGCTCGATGATCTCGCGCAGGTAGAACGCCTTGGTCCGGCCCGTCTGTTCGGCCAGGAAATCCAGGCGCTTTTCGGTTTCGGGCGGGAGTCTGATGGAGGTGGCCATGAGACTTCAGTGGCGTCGTGATACGTGTATTCAATGTATCACACGGGTACTATACGTCCAAGGTCGCGGCTGAAGCCGCTGCTACACCCCTCACGCCGGCTCCGGTAGGAGCGGCTTCAGCCGCGAATCCGCGCTTTCGGATGCAGCCGGCGGTCCAGGTACTGCGCCCCGACAAAAAACACCAGCGACAGCGCCAGGAACCCGGCGAACAGCAGCATCTCGCTGAGCCCCAGCAACCGCCCGGCCCACGCCACCCCGCCCATGGCGAGGGAAGCCAGCAGCAGCACAATCACCACCCCGTTGCTCGTCAGGCCACAGTCCAGCAGCAGGTGGTGCAGATGATCCCGCCCGGGGCTGAACGGGCTCAGCCCCCGTGCCATGCGTGCCGCCATGACGCGGATGGTATCCAGCACTGGCAGGCCCAGTACCCACACCGCCTCGATGGGGGTGAAGGCCGGAACCTGCCACTGCGACCCGATCACCGCGAACCAGCCGAGCGTAAAGCCCAGAAACACGCTGCCGTGGTCGCCCAGGAAGATCCGCGCCGGCCGGCCCGGCAGGCGCAGGTTGTAGACCAGGAATCCCAGCACCGCCCCGGCCAGCGGCGCGCACAGCATCAGCAGCAGGGTCACGTGGCTGTCAAAGGCCAGGACCATGAACCAGAACAGCACCACCAGCACCTGGGTGCCGGCCAGGCCATCCAGCCCGTCGATCAGATTGATGCCGTTCTTGATGCCGATCAGCCCGAGGATGGTGACCGGCAGCGCGAGGTTTCCAAGCAGCAGCGGCCGGTCGCCGAGCAGGTGGCCCAGCTGTTCCAGCTGCATGCCCGAGTACGCCGTCAGCAGGATGATCAGCAGCACCTGCAGCAGTACGCGTATCCCGACCTTGATGTGACGGATGTCGTCCCACAGGCTCAGCACCAGCAGACCCAGCCACACCCAGAACTCCGCCACGCGCCAGAGTTCTTTCTGGCCCATGATCAGCAGCGCCAGCATGTAGCCGCCGAACACAGCCATCCCCCCAACGAGGGGAATCGCTCCGTCATGACGTTTGCGCTCGTCCGGCGTGTCGACAAGGCCCACGCGCAGGGCCAAGGGCCTTAACAGCGGCACCAGCACCAGCACGATCCCCAAGGCTACGCCGGCCCCCACCAGCGTAACCACCCAGCTTGCGGCCGTCATATGCCCTCCCAGGCTTCAAGGCCCCCCGATTATTTTGCCACTGCCGCTGCAGGGCCCAGCGGCCCCTCAGGATGCAGGCCCCGCAGAAACTCCTCACAGGGCACGCACAAGATACCGTCAACCGCAAACCGCTCGCGACCAAGGTGCAGGAGGAACACCTCGGCCTCCGGATAGTCCTCGCGAAAGGCCCGCAGAGCGCGCAGGTCCCGGGGCTGCACCCGGGCGGCCCGCTTCACTTCGCAGGCGGCGAATACGCCGGGGCCATAAACGACAAAATCCACCTCGCTACCCGAGCGGGTGCGCCAGTAGTACAAACCGGCTTCACCGCCCCGATAGGCAATCCAGGCCCGCAGATGCTGGGCGACCAGCCCCTCCAGCGCCGGCCCCTCGATTTCCTCCGGCCGGTCGAGCGGCCCGGCCGGCCGCAAGGAACGGAACACCCCCGCATCGAAGAAATAAAACTTGTCATGCGCCACCAGTTGTCGTCGCGCGCGCCGGGTAAACACCGGCACCCGGAAGGCCAGCAGCAGGTCCTCGAGTATGCCGAAGTAACCTTCCACCGTTTTGCGCCCGACCTCGCATTCCCGCGCCAGCGCCGCCAGATTCAGCTGCGCCCCGTGAGAAAAGCTGATCGCTTCCAGAAACCGCGCAAACGCCCCCACGTCGCGCACCAGGGCCTCGGCCTGCACTTCCTCGCGCAGGTAAAGCCCCGCATAGGCACGCAGGGTTGCAGCCGGGTCCTGCGCGCCCCATACCAGCGGCACCAGGCCGGTCCGGAGTGCGCGCTCCATGGAGAAAGCCGCGCCCAGTTCCGTGGCCATGAAGGGATGCAGGCTGGACTCGACCAGCCGTCCACCCAGCAGGTTGGCGCTGCCCCGCCGCAGCTTGCGCGCGCTCGAACCGGTCAGGACAAAGCGCAGACCGGGCCGATCCTCTATCTGCTTGTGTACCACATCCAGGAGCGCGGGCAGCTTCTGTACTTCGTCCACGACCACATCGCGCACCTGCGGATGCGCGGCCAACCGTTCCGCCAGGCGTTCGGGCCGGGCCTGGAGCAACCGCTGCGTCTCGGGTTCCAGCAGGTCCACCCACAGCGCCTGCGGCAAGGCCTGCCTGAGCCAGGTGGATTTGCCCGTGCCGCGTGGCCCAAAGAGAAAGCAGCTGCCGGCCGGAAGCCTGAATAATCTACCTATAGTTTCCATTTTTACAGAATAAATGGAATTTACAGGATAATATTTACATATTCACAAGGCTCCGATCAATATCTGCTCGTCATTACAGCGAAAAAGCCGCCACGGACTCGAAACCGGGGCCGGAATCCAAGGACTTGACACTGGACCCGGCTCAGAACGCCTGATTGCAGTGCCAGCGCCAGGCGGTTTCGATGATGGCGCCGATATCGGTGTAGCGCGGCTGCCAGCCCAGTTCACGCCGGGCCTTGCCGCTGTCGGCCACCAGCATGGGCGAATCGCCCGCACGCCGTGGCGCGACCCGGTAGGGAATCGGCCGGCCCGTGACCTGGCGCGCCGCTTCGATCACCTGCAGCACGCTGAAGCCGTTGCCATTGCCCAAGTTGAAGGCATGCGCCCCGGGATTGCGCCCCAGGTAGTCCAGCGCCAGCAGATGCGCCTCCGCCAGGTCATCCACGTGGATGTAGTCCCGGATGCAGGTGCCGTCGGGAGTGGCGTAGTCGTCCCCGTAAACCTGCACGCCGTCATCCCCGCCCCGCGCCGCCTTGAGCAGATTGGGGATCAGGTGCGTTTCCGGCTCGTGCGACTCGCCGATGCCGCCCAAGGGGCTTGCGCCGGCGACGTTGAAATAGCGCAAGGAGACCGAATCCAGCCCATAGGCCGTGACGGCGTCCTGCAGCATGCGCTCCACCAGCCACTTGCTCACGCCGTAGGGGTTGATCGGCGCCTGCGGATGGTCTTCCGTAATGCGGTCCTGCTGCGGCTGGCCATACACCGCCGCGGTGGAGGAAAAGACCAGCCGGCCTACGCCGTGCGCGCGCATCGTCTGCAGCAGATTCAGCGTGCCGGTGACGTTGTTGGCGTAGTACTCGTAGGGCTGCTCGACCGATTCGCCGACCGAGATCTTGCCGCAGAAATGCATCACCGCATCGAAGCGGCGGCCGGCGAAGGCCTGCGCCAGTGCCTGCGTATCGCGCACATCCACCTGCAGCAGCTCGCAGCCCGCCACCGCCTGCCGGTGGCCGGTGGACAGGTTGTCCAGCACCGTCACCGCGTAGCCCCGCGCGCGCAACAGCCGCACCATGTGGCAACCGATGTAGCCGGCGCCGCCGCAGACGAGGATGTTCATCAGAAGAACTGGCCCAGCTTGCTGAGATTCTTCCAGCACAAGGCGCCGACGCCGCCCACACCATTGCGGCGCAATGCTAGGTAATCCTCGTAGGACTTACGCAGGATCCTCGACAGCCGGTTACTTTCCCCGCCCCAACGCATCTTCAGCAGGACTTCAGGAATGTATACGGGATGCAAACTCGCCCGTGAGAAGAGCCTCAGCATCAGATCGTAATCAGCAGCAATCTGGTAGCTCGTATCGTACAGGCCCCATTTCTCGTAAATCCTCCGCCGCAGATACAACGTGGGGTGAGGCAGCATCCACCCACGCGCCACCTTTTTGTATGAGTACCCCCCTGAGCGCCAGCGCCGGATAACACGCCCGCCCTTGTTCGAGACGTATTCCAGGTCTCCGTAGACGGCATCCACGGAGGGATCCAAGAATGCCGTTGCTACACGTTCCAGAACACGGTCATGGGCAAAGTAATCATCAGAATGCAGTAAGCCGACCACCTCACCGGTGGCCCGCTGCAGGCCCTTGTTCAGAGCCTCGTAGATACCGTTGTCCGGTTCCGAAACCAACAGCGCCAGCCGGCCATCATACTTCCGCAGGATTTCCAGAGTACCGTCCGTGGAACCGCCGTCGATCACGATGTGCTCGACATGTGGCCAGGACTGCGTGTGTACCGATTCCAGCGCCTCACCCACGGTACCGGCACGGTTGTAGACGGCGGTAATGATCGAAATCGTCACCGGCATCAGATTCTCTCTATTACTTCTGGCCGCCCAAGCCGCTACCCCATTGTACGGAAAGATAAACACAGCCCTACGGCCAAGACAAAAGGGCCGCGGCCTGCCTGAGCACCAGCGCCGCTGCCAGGCTCTGGCGAATCTGGATGTTTTGCCGCTTAGGTCCCGGCTTCAGCTGATTGCCATGAATTTAGCCGTCACTTCTGGCAACCAACCAGTCGCCCAGAACTAGAAGGTCCATCCGCGTACGCAGGAAGCAATCCAGCGCCTCCTGCGGCCGGCATACCACGGGTTCGTTTTCGTTAAAGGACGTATTCAGCACCATCGGCACGCCCGTGAGATCGCGAAAAGCCTCGATCAGGCGGTAAAAGCGGGGGTTGGTACGTCGACAGACCGTCTGCAAGCGCCCACTGCCGTCTACGTGCGTAACCGCCGGAATCTGTGCGCGTTTGTCCTCGCGGATGAGAAAAACCTTCATCATGAAGGGCACGTCGTCGTCCTCCTCGAACCAATCCGGCACCGCTTCGCGCAGGATCGAGGGCGCAAAGGGTCGGAAAGATTCACGACGTTTGATTTTGCGGTTGAGGATGTGTTTCATGTCCACCCTGCGCGGATCACAGACGATAGAGCGATTGCCCAGCGCCCGCGGCCCCCACTCCATGCGCTCCTGAAACCATCCCACCACCTGCCCGCTTGCAATCGCGGCGGCTGTGCGGCGGCACAGCTCCCCCTCATCTGTCAGCTCAAGGACTTGGCAGCCAGACGCCTCAATGGCATGTCGCTGCCCCCTCACAAACTGCCGCATTTCCTCCGGCGAGGTCTGCGGCCCCCAATAGGCGTGATCCATCACGAACGAGCGCTGGCCGCCCAGTTGATGCCACACCGCAAAAGCAGCGCCGAGTGCGCCGCCCGCGTCACCGGCGGCGGACTGAACGTACACCCTGCGAAACCGCGTATTGCGATACACCTTGCCGTTGGCGACCGAGTTCATCGCGCACCCACCCGCCAGGCAGAGGTTCTCCGCCGGATGCTGCCGGTGCGCAGCGTTGAGCAGATTGAAGAACGCTTCCTCGTACATCGCCTGCACCGAGCGCGCAATGTCGCGGTCACGCTGCGTCAGCGGCTCGTCGCGGCCACGCGCCGGGCCCAGTAAGCGGACCAACTCTTCCGAATACAAGGTGCCGACGCGCGGCTCGCCGTCCTCCCACTCGTACGCGATCCGTTGCCTGTCATGGCGAAAGAAGCGCAAATCGAGAGTGAATGTACCGTCGGGTGCCAACCTCACAATCTGGCGCATCTCACGCATGAAGTGCGGCTCGCCATACGGCGCCAGCCCCATGACCTTGTACTCGTCGCCGTAGTTCGGAAAACCGAGCCACTGTGTCATCGCCTGATAGAACACCCCGAGCGAATGCGGAAAGAATACGCGCCCGGCGACTCGTATTTCTGAGCCTACGCCGGCACCCCATGCCGCACTGGAAAAGTCGCCAAAGCCATCCACCGAGACCACGACGGCTCGCTCGAAAGGCGACACGTGAAACGCTGAAGAAAGATGCGCCAAGTGATGTTCAACCTGGTGCACCACGCCGGCGAACCCAGGCGCTACCGTCCGCTCCAGCATGTGTGCGACGCTGGCGCGCCGGCGCTTGTTGCGCAACCGATCTGCGATAAACCGTAGATCGGGACGTCGAGCCAGTGTATAAGCGACCTTGCGCAGCAGATGCGCGCGCGGATCCTGGTTGATCGCCACATGCTCAACGTCGCGCAAGGCGACCCCAGCCTCGTGCAGGCAATATTTTATTGCTTCAGAGGGAAACCCGGCCCAGTGCTTGATGCGCCGGAACCGCTCTTCCTCCGCCGCGGCGACAAGGCGCCCGTCAGCAAGCAGACAAGCTGAGGCATCGCCGTGGTACGCATTAAGGCCGAGAATGTATGACATGTATCTTGGCGTGTGAACGAAGTTAGACTGACTGGTTACCTTCTCGTACCACGTCTCACTCCGGCTTGTCTACGACAAGCAGGTGGACTGGGTACGCGAGCCGCGCAAAGTGCGAGTCCAGATTCGATGCAGTCCCTACAGACACGGCAGATCGCTCACAGCAAGCACGCGCTGCCGGCGCTCGCGTGCCATCAGGGCATGGACGGCTGCCGCTTCTTCGCGCGAGTTGCCGGCGGTTTGCTCGAACAGCAGCGCCTCGGGCGGCACGCCCTGTGCGACGAGCAGGCGCGCCCGCAACTCGAGCAAGACGTCGCGTGCGCGCGCGTCGCCCCCTTCGATGCCGGTCATGAGAACGCGTGGTGCCCAGTTCTCCCGGTACAGACGCGCGGCCGTCAACACCCGCGCGCCACTGTCCCCGCCAAGGGCAACGATCAGATCCGCCTGCACCGCGGGCTGCGCCGGCGCCGATAGCCAGCGCCCGGCAAACAGGAAAAGCATAGCGACCGCAGCGACGAACACCGTGCCGAGAGACAGCGCAGCTTTGCCGCAGCGAGTCATGCCGAAATCTGTCGCGCGTAACGATCCAGGACTGCGCTGATGAGGCGAACCATCTCGCTAGTGCCCGTCGCGGGACGACTATGTCGCTGTAACGCCAAAGCCTGGCGGACCCCGGCCAGTAACTTCTCCGCTTCATGCACAACGACCGCCTTGCCGGTCCGGGCAAGTGCCTCAGCATTTTCAACTTGATGATCATCGATATGCTCGCCCAGTAGGGCGCGTCGAGGCATGATGACCGGCACTTTGCCCGCCCGTATAGCGTACAGAACCCCACCTCCGCCCGCGTGCTGGACTACCAGATCGGCCGCCTCAATCAGACGTTCGAACTCGGCCATCGTGACGAAGGCCCGCGCGTCGCATCCTGGTGCAGTGAACTGCCCATGGCCGTACTGAACAATCACGGGCTGCGGCAGTTGGTTTACAACTGCTGCTACTGCATCGAGCAACCGTTGAAAGGGTTGATGGGCGTTTCCGACCGTTACGAACGTGCTCAAAACAACGTCCCTCCATGGACCCCGCGCGGAAAATAGGTCGCTAGATTCAGCCACTGATAGTAGAAATCATGCGCAAGCCAGTACATGATCCGGCCTGTCAACGACGGTTTGTTCACACGGGTGAACGTTTCCACGAACACGATGCGGCAGCCAAACAGGTACCGCCCGACAAGTGCAAATGGCACAGCAGGGCCCGCCCCAGTGCTTAACAGCACGTGTGGCCTTTCGTGGCGCAGGATTCGGTACGCCTCCCACAGATTTACGAAGAATCGCCAGTCCCGCTCGGAATGCGCAATGAAGTAAGTCTTACCGGCCATGTCGGGCGCCAAGCCCGCCCGGTCGTTGAGTACATAGAAGTGCTCATAACGTGCGTAGGCGGGCGCCAGGGCACGCACTTCTGTCAAGTGGCCACCGCAGGAAGAGACGATACCTATCTTCATGATGGCGACTTACATGCGACAGCGATCATGGATTTCGCCAAAGGCGGGATACGCCCAACACGATGGAAGCGAATGTCTCTAAAACCGACCTCCTCTAATAGAGCTCTCAAGGTCTTTATCGACCAGAACTTGATGTGACCGTGATCCCAAAGGGCGGTGAAGTGCGCATCCATCCTACCGGTAACGGCCAATGCCAGATTCTTCAGATAACCATGATAGGGCGTTGACACGATAGCCACGCCCCCCGGGTCGAGCAACGAGTAGAGCGTCTTCGCATATCGACGTGGCGCGTAGAGATGCTCGACCACTTCCAAGCTAACGACGACCGGAAACGTCCCATATTGCGCCACCAGGTCGTCGTACGCTGAACCGACCCGCAAAGTAATGTGTGGAAAGTGCGTGTTAGCGTGAGCGATGCCCTGCTCGGATGGATCGACTCCGGCCACTTCCCAGCCAAGCCGAACCAGCTCATTGGCCACCGAACCATTGCCACAACCCAGATCGAATAGACGTCGCTTCTCCTGAGGTATTTCCAGCCCCTCAAGGATGTTCTTGAGTCCTGGCAGCAGGTAGGCATGCGAGGCGTTCAGCCCAGCATTTTCCCAGACGTAACCACTCGCCTCTGAATTTGGTCCCATTAATCCACCCTCACGTAGTGAGGCGGATCGGCGCCGCCCTGCAACCAATCATAGAAGGCAGCCATTTTTTGCGCGATACTGCTCCAGGAAAACTCACATATCATCCACGCCCTACCGTTGCGACCCATTTCGACGAGCCGTTCGTCGGGCAAGGCCAGCGCCTCTTCCAACGCGGCAACCAGCGGATCGACGCCGATATCGATCCACCAGCCTGCTGCTTGCTCGACGAGCCTCGCCCACGGCGCGCCTTTGGTGACGATGGCCGGTGTGCCGGCAGCAAGGGCCTCGACGACCGTCATGCCGAAATTCTCCGAATGGGTCGGCAACACGAAGAGATACGCCGAACGGTAGAGCTCAAGCTTGTCTTTGCCGTAGACAGGTCCGGGAAAGGTCACGCGCGCAAGCCCGAACTCAGCGGCAAGCGCCCGGTACTGGGCAAGATATCCGCCGTCGTCGGGCCCGGCGACGACCAGCCGCCAGTCGGGAAACTTCCGCTCCACCGCTGCCCAAGCGCGCAGCAACAGGTCGATGCCCTTTATCTTGTGAATGCGCCCCAGATAGAGCAGCGTCTTCGTTGGCCCTTGCGGCTTGGCCGCGAGCGGCGGCACGTCGATGCCGTTGGGCTGCACGCACACCGGCTGCCGAAACCCGAGATGGCGCAGATCGAGAAGCTCTTCCTCCGATGTGGCATGAAAGGCATCCGCCGCTTGCATCGTCTGCTTCTGCCCCAGCAGATGCCACATCACCCACTTGCGCCCGCGATGGTGATTCCAGGCCCATTCCGACACCGTGCCGCGCGGCGAGATGACGAGCCGTGTATTCCCCGCCCGGCGGGCGCGGCCCGGGTACACGTTGTTCATCATCCAGAGTCCGTGGCTGTGGATGATCTGCGCTCGGCCCGACCGCACCTGCTCGAGCATCCACTTCGCCATCGCCGGCGAGCGGCCGAGGCGCCGTGGACCGAAGTCAACTGGAAAACGCTGGACGTACGCAGGTGATGGACTTCCCGGCATCCAGTCGAGCACGGCGAGTTTCGTCGGCGTGCCTGCGGCGAGCAGTTCCTCGCACAGCCGCCGCACCGAATAGACCGGGCCGCTGGCTTCGACATCGATGGTGGCGACGGTGTGAAGGATCAACTCACATCCCCACCACCGTGAAGCGACAACGTCGGCCGGGAATCACTGACCCGACGCGCAACCGCATCAGCGTCCTTTCGCCGACGCACCATGGCAGCAAGCCCAGCGTGCAGGATCAGAGTCACGATGACAACCTGTAGCACGCCGCCGATGTAGGCAGGGACGAACCAGTCATCCGGCCGCAGCCCGAGATAGATTGCTTGAAAGATTAGCGGCACGTACAGCCACTGTCGCGATCGAATGGCGTTCAAGCTAAAGCGACCTATAACTGCGAATAGCAGTCCGACAAATCCTCCAACCAATACCACGAGTAGCCAGCCTCCGTTCCAGTAAGCTTCGCCGACGAAGCCCAGGCCGGTCGATGACGTGTCCGTCCCCTTTATCAGATAGGTGAAATCGACCCCGGGCGTCATGATCGGTTTGTCTTCGCGGAGGAACCTCGGGACGAAGACATAACCAACCATACCGAAGGTCCAACCTGGCTTGCCTTGGTCATACTGGTCCATGGCGAAGGCCTGCGCGTTCGGATAGGCCAACCGCGACCACCAGCCCTGAACACCGGGAAGCAGGTCGGCCAACGTCTCGCGTCCCGCCACGCCGTACGAACCCGCGGCGGTGATCAATTCGGCCAAATCCTGCGCCGAAGCGCGGCCCAGGAGGATCCGAGTATAGTTGACGAAAGGCGAAAGGACGGCCACATACGCGACGGCCACCAACAGCCCGGTGGCGATGAGCCGCTTGAGATTTGGGCGTACGGCATACTGTCCGAGGAACACCAGTAGTACGGTCTTGATGATGTGAAGCTTTGCAAGCATCACAAAGCCGACGATGACCTCGGCGGCAATAAGACCCCAAAGCAACAGGCGTGCGCCACGCCTGTGCTCGGCAGCGGCCACGCTGAGCGGCAGGATTGCCAACCCGGAAAACGTGCCCAGGTATTGAACCGACCCAGGCAAAACATAACTCGATAGACCCAGAACGTACGGAAGCTCGAACAAGTACTTGACGGGTACACCGAGCGCGAGGAAAAGCAGAGCCACCCGCCATGCCGAATGAGCGGGTGCAGTCTCGGCGCGCGATGTGGCCCCAAGGCGAACACGATACGCGAGGGCGAATCCCGAAACCACTGCAGAGAGACCGACCGCGTTGAGGAGATTCGTTCGCAGCAACGCGCGACCATCAAGGGGATATAGCGTGTCCATATAGGCGACCGTCTCCGGTGTGCCGTAGACGTATACCAGCGGCCCGAGGCCGTAGTAGGCAGCCCACGCCGCGAAGAACCATGGTAGCGGGGTCCATAAAGCCAAAGGCTTATTCCTTACGGACGCATAGCCGCACCACAGGCAAACGCCACCCAACAACGCAGGCAAGGTTCCATTCGCAAACCGCATCGCTGCCGCGTCATCGCTTGAAAGGACAAGCGCACACAAAGTCGCCGCGCCAAGAAGGCTGCCAATAAGCACCACGGCTGCAGCTGTCGGCAGCACTTGCACCGTGGAGGCTTGTTGGTCGGATCCCATTCAGAGTCTCACCGACTCACTTTAGACTCGGCTGTATCCAAACAAGGCATGCGGTCGAAGGGAAAGACTGCCGACTCGAGCTCGGGGAACGCCATGGCCTGATCTTTGGGGGCGCTCCATTACCACAGTTGGCAACACAGGCAGCCATCACCTGGTCAAACCCGAGATTAGGAACACCCGCGTGAATACACCGCTGCCGCTATCGCCGGTCTCGGCGATGTTCCAGACCTTGAGCCCCGCGCGAATCGCCTGCCACACGCACCAGCGCAGCGTCGAGGCGGCGCTGTAGCCCCACGGCACCGGCCCCTGCTCGCGGGCCTCGATCGCCGCAAATCCGACGAGCGCGAGCAGCCTGGATAAGGCGTTGGGATTGAAGCCAAGTTCGTGCGTCAGATCGTTATAGCGGTGATGCGTGCCCCATGGGCTTTCCGCATTGGGCGTCTGCAGCACCAGGCGCCCGCCCGGCTTGAGTGCGGCGTGGCACAAGTCGAGAAACGTCAACACTTCGTCCTTGCGGAAGTGCTCGACAATGTCCAGACCGCAGATCAAGTCGAACTGCCCTTCCCGCACGGCCAGATAGTCCAGCACGTTCGCTTCCGTGACGTTCGGCGTCACCTGCCGCGCGAGCGCCACTTGCTCGGGGCTGACGTCCACACCGTGCACGTCGGTGTAGCCGGCATCGAGGTAGAACTGCAAGAGCTTTCCGCCCCCGCAGGCGATGTCCAGCACGCGCGCGTCGCGATCGGGCGGCAGCCAGCCGCGCAAGTAGTGGCGGTACGCCAGACCCCAACGCCGCGCGGCAGCGACGTCGAAGACGTCGGGCGCGCTTTGAAAGCGCGAGGCGTAGCGCGCGTAGATACGGGCGCGGTAGTCGGATACGGTGTCGTTCATCTACGGTTCCTCATGAACCCAACGTACGCGCCATAGAAGCCGGCGCCTTGAAGTGGGCCACTTTGCCGGTGCCTCGCCATGCGCGGCGGGCGCGCGCCAGCGTAATCAGCAGTTGGGCGCCAAAGTAAAGGGGCACGGCCCAAGCCGCGCCCGCGATGCCATAGCGCCAGACGAGCGGCGCGGCGACCGTGACGCTCAGCAGCGCACCGGTAGCCTGCACCATGGCCACGCCGCGCGTGTCATGGTGCGCATAGCACACGCGCTCGAGCACCTGGGCGGCGGCGAGCAGCACGTATCCCGCGGCAATCCAGCCCATCAAGGATGAGTGTGTACGGTACTCCGCTGCCAGCAGAAGCGTTGCCAGCGGTGCATGCAGTAGCACGATGAGGCCACAAAGCGCGATCGACGCGCCCGCAACGCCTGCCAACCACACGAGCAGTACGCGCAACTCCCCCGGGCGATCGCCGGCGCTCACGCGCGCGTAATAGGGCTGGCGCAGCACCAGTTCTACGCTTGCCGACAACATCAGGAAAGGCTTGCTCGCCAGCCCGTACAGGGCTGCGTAGAGTCCAGCCGGAGCCACGCCGGCAAAGGCGCCTATCAGGTAACGGTCGGCCTGGCCGCTGACCCAGCCGATCAATGGCAACGCGGTGAGCGGCCACGCGTACGCCCGCAGTCGATGTGACAGCTCCGACGCTGGCAACAGCGCGCGGACAGGTTGCGCGACCACCTGGCGGTACGTTCGCCGCACCAACCAGAACCCGATGAGCGCAATCAGCGCGCCCGCGAGATACCCGGCCAAGACCGTACTCGCGTGGGCGCCGAGCAGCCACACCAGTGCCACCGCGCACAGCGGGCGTGCCCAGGCATCGGCGATCATCAATAACGCCATCTCGCGCTGGCGGCGCGCGGCGTTGAGGAAAGTGATCTCGACCGAACGCGCAACCTCGACGACGAAGAGCAGCAACGCCGCCACCACGGCCCATCCCTCCTGCGGCCGATGCAGCGACCAGCCCGCACCCGTTAGTGCCAGCGCGGCCAGCGCCAGCAGCGTGGGCTTGCGCAGCGATTGCAACGCAGCGCGGCGTAAAGGCCGCTCACCATCGCTGGGCGCGACGTCGGGATACAGCCGCAGCACCGCTTGCATCAGAGGGCCTGCGGCAAGTCCATGGGCGAGCGCCACCACTCCCAACGCCAGCGCCACCGTGCCGTACACCTGCGGCGGTACAAACTCGGTGATCAGACGCAGGCCCACCAGCGTGGCGAGCGCCGACAATCCCTGGCCGATCAAGACCCAGGTGGTCTCGCCGAGGACGCGGGCGTAGCGTTGGCGGAGTGTCCTCATGCGTGCGGAAGCGCTACTTCGCGCACGATCGCAGCCACGCGTTCGCGATATGCGTGGTCGCTGAAATACTCCAACCCGGCAGGCCGGCCGCGGGGCGTGGCCAGGGCACGATGAATGGCCTGCACCAGCTGTTGCGGCTCACGCGGATCGACCAGCTGCCCGAGTGCGCCGTCGCGCAATGCGTCACGGCTGCCGTCGAGCATGCTGCCGACTGCCGGAACACCGCAGGCCATCGCTTCCAGAAACACGATGCCAAAGCCTTCGCCCCGGCTGGGCATCACATAGACGTCCGCGAGGTTGTAGAGATCGATTTTTTCTTCTTCCCTGACGAAGCGGGTGAAGACGACGCGGTCGGCCACGCCGAGCGTTTGCGCCTTGGCGCGCAGCCGCTCGCGGTCGTCGCCATCGCCGACGATCACGTAACACACGTCGGGCAGCTCGCGCGCGAGCTGCGGCAATAGCTCGATCACTTCGTCGAAGCCTTTGTACCTTTCGTGCCCGGCCAGCCGCCCGACCGTGAGCAGCACGCGCCGGCTTTCGATGCCGTAACGGCGGCCGAGCTCTACGTTGCGCGGCCGCGGTGCAAACGCCTCAAGATCGACGCAGTTCGGAAGAATGCGGAACCGTTCTTGGGGCACAGATGCCCAGGACCTCAGCCGCTCGACGGTATAACCGCTTACCGCGACGACGACGTCCGTTAGGCGGATCAGCTTTCGCACGAGCGGGTTGCGGTGCGGCCGCCAGGCTTCGATGCCGTGCACGATTAGCATCAGCGGACAGCGGTGCAGACGACTTAAAGGCCAGGCGAGCGGCAACAGGTTGACGTGTCCGCAGACGACGAGGTTCATCCTCGGCCCACCCAAGGCCAGCCGCACCACACGCCAGCCGAAGCGCAGCTTGCCGTGCGCCGCCGGCCTATCGAACCGGACCTTTCGCGGCATCGGCTCCATC
>DATLYR010000136.1 GCA_035574475.1 Nevskiales bacterium
CATCCTGTCCGAGCGGCTGGCGACGCTCTACCGCCTGCCGCGGCTGGGCAAGGGCCTGGTGATCGTCTCCGCCGACACGCTGCTGCAGCGCCTGCCGCCGCGCGAGTACCTGGACGCGCGCGCCTTCCTGCTCAAGACCGGCGACCGGCTCGACCTGCCTTCGCTGCGCACGCGACTGGCCAAGGCCGGCTACCAGGGCGTGTCCGAGGTGCAGGCGCACGGCGAGTTCGCGGTGCGGGGCGCGCTGCTCGACATCTACCCGATGGGCAGCCGCGAGGCCTATCGCATCGACCTGTTCGACGACGAGGTCGAATCCATTCGCAGTTTCGACCCGGAAACCCAGCGCTCGATCGGGCGGCTGGACGAGATCCGCGTGCTGCCGGGACGCGAGTTCCCGCTCGACGACGAGGGCGTGCAGGGCTTCCGCCGCCGTTACCGCGAGCGCTTCCCCGGTGACCCGAGCCGCAGCCGCATTTATTCGGACGTCAGCCAGGGGCTGGCGAGCGCCGGCATCGAGTCCTACCTGCCGCTGTTCTTCGAGCGCACCGACGGCCTGCTCGACTACCTGCCGGACAATGCCCTGCTGGCCTGCGTCGGCGATGTCGTGTCCGCGCTGCAGCAGGACTGGCAGCAGATCGGCGAGCGCTATGAGCAGCACCGCGGCGATCTCGAGCGCCCGCTGCTGCCGCCCGAGGAGGCCTTCGTGCCCTGCACAGCGCTGCTCGAGCGCCTGCAGCAGCGGCCGGGCGTGTGGATCGATCCGCCCGGCGACGGCAGCCTGCCCGTCGTGGACTACACATCAGACACCTCCGCGCTGCCGCCCGCCCCGGCCGACCCCGCCCGCGCGGCCGCCGCGCTCGAGGCCTGGCAGACAGATTTCGGCGGGCGTGTACTGCTCAGCGCCGAATCCGCCGGCCGCCGCGAGGCGATGCTGGAACTGCTGGCGCCGGCGGGCTTGCAGCCCGTCACCGTTGCCGGCTGGCAGGCTTTTCTGGATTCATCCGCTGCGCTGGCCATCTGCGAGGCGCCGCTGGAACAGGGCCTGGTGCTGGAGCAGCCGCGGCTGGCGCTCATCACCGAGGCGCAGCTGCTCGGCACTCGGCCGCCGACCCAGCGCCAGCGCAAGGCGGTGCGCGATCCCGAGGCCATCCTGCGCGACCTCACCGATCTCGCGCTGGGGGCGCCGGTGGTGCACCAGGACCACGGCGTTGGCCGCTACCGCGGCCTGCAGTACCTCGACACCGGCGGCATCTCCACCGAATTCCTGACCATCGAATACGCCGGCGGCGACAAGCTCTACGTGCCGGTCTCCGCGCTCAACCTCGTGCACCGCTACAGCGGCAGCGAGCCGGAGCTGGCGCCGCTGCACCGCCTCGGCAACGACCGCTGGCAGAAAGCCAAGGAAAAGGCCGCCGAACGGGTCCGCGACGTCGCCGCCGAGCTGCTGGAGATCCAGGCCCGGCGCGGCGCGCAGCAACGCCAGCCCTGCCGGCTGGACGAGACCGACTACCGCCGCTTCGCCGCCGGCTTTCCCTTCACCGAGACCGCCGACCAGCTCAAGGCGATCGAGGCCGTGCTGGCCGACCTGCAGGCCGAGCGGCCCATGGACCGCGTGGTCTGCGGCGACGTGGGCTTCGGCAAGACCGAGGTCGCGCTGCGCGCCGCCTTCCTCGCCGCGCAGAACGGCCGCCAGGTCTGCGTGCTGGTGCCCACCACCCTGCTGGCGCAGCAGCACTATCGCAATTTTGCCGACCGCTTTGCCGACTGGCCGCTCAAGGTCGCGGTGCTCTCGCGCCTGCGCACGTCCAGGGAACAGAACCAGCTGCTCAAGGAGCTGGCCGACGGCAAGATCGACATCATCATCGGCACGCACCGCCTGCTGCAGGACGACATTAAGTTCAGAAACCTGGGCCTGGTGATCGTGGACGAGGAGCACCGCTTCGGCGTGCGCCACAAGGAACAGCTCAAGAAGCTGCGCGCAGAGGTGGACCTGCTCACGCTCACCGCCACGCCCATCCCGCGCACGCTCAACATGAGCCTGTCCGGACTGCGCGACCTCTCCATCATCGCCACGCCGCCCACGCACCGGCTGTCGGTCAAGACCTTCATCGGCCAGTGGGACCCGGCCACCATCCACGAGGCCTGCCTGCGCGAGATCAAGCGCGGCGGGCAGGTGTACTTCCTGCACAACCACGTCGAGGACATCGAGAAGGTCGGCCGCGAGCTGCAGGCCATCGTGCCGGAGGCCACGCTGCGCATCGCGCATGGGCAGATGCGCGAGCGCGAGCTGGAGCAGGTGATGCTGGATTTCTATCACCGCCGCTTCAACCTGCTGTTGTGCACGACCATTATCGAAAGCGGCATCGACGTGCCGACCGCCAACACCATCATCATGAACCGCGCCGACCGCCTGGGCCTGGCACAGCTGCACCAGCTGCGCGGCCGCGTCGGGCGCTCGCACCACCGCGCCTATGCCTACCTGATCGTGCCGCACGAAAAGGCGCTCACCGACGACGCGCAGAAGCGCCTCGAGGCCATCGCCGCGATGGAGGAACTGGGCGCCGGCTTCATGCTCGCCACCCACGACCTCGAGATCCGCGGCGCGGGCGAGCTCTTGGGCGAGGACCAGAGCGGCCAGATCGAGGAAGTCGGCTTCGAGCTGTACACGCGCCTCTTGGAACGCGCGGTGCGCGCCATCAAATCCGGCAAGCTGCCGACTGCGAACCTGGACGCCGAGCACGAAGCCGAGGTGGATCTGGGCGTCTCCGCCCTGCTGCCGGACAGCTACCTGCCGGACATCCACACGCGCCTGATCCTGTACAAGCGCATCAGCAGCGCGCGCACGGAGGACGAACTGCGCGAGCTGAAGGTGGAGCTGATCGACCGCTTTGGCCTGCTGCCCGAGCCGACCGAAAACCTGTTCCGCGCCGCCGCGCTGCGGCTCAAGGCCAGCGCACTGGGCATCCGCAAGCTCGAGGCCGGCGCGCAGGGCGGGCAGATCGTGTTCAACCCGGAGCCGCGCGTAAACCCGGCCACGATCATCAAGCTGATCCAGCAGCACAAGGACGTGTACAAGCTGGACGGCCCCACCCGCCTGCGCTTCCGCCTGGGCCTGGAGAAGGCCGAGCAGCGCTACAAGATGGCCGAGGATCTGCTGGCGCGACTGGCGATGTAGGAGCGCGCCCTGCGCGCGACTCTGCAGCTGTCATTTCGAGCGTCAGCGAGAAATCCCCCTGGCATTCCCACTCTGCCCGGGCTGGCGAAGTACGTTGAGCGAAACGCGCCATTTCCGCTAGGCTGCAGCCATGCGCATCTGGCGAAGACTGCTCTTGTTTGCCCTGCTCTTGCCGGCGACGGCGGCGGCCGACTACCGCGTGGATCTGATCGTCACCCTCGACCGCAACGCGCCACCCGACGTCGCCATGACCCACGGCCGCCCCGCGCAGCCGCCGCAGGTGAAGGCCGCCGTTGACCTCAGCGACCGCGCCAGCCTGCAGCGCGCCGGCATGAGTCTGCTGCCGGACGCGCAGTTCGGCCTCGACACGGAATGGCGCAAGCTGCGCAACTCGCGTTTCAAACCCATCCTGCGCCTGGCCTGGCGCATCGCCCAGCGCCCCACCGCGACCGCCGTGCGCTTCAAGGATGATTTCCATTACCTCGTGCAACCGCCCGCCGATCCCACCGGCCTGCCCACCGGCCAGCAACCATTCGAATTGCCGCGCCTCGACGGCACGCTGCTGGTGCAGCAGAGCGGCGGCCTGCGCGTGACGCTGGACCTCGACTACCACCTGTCCGTCAACGCCCCGCCGGCCGAACACCCGCGCGCCAGCGCGCCGCTGCCGGTCAGCGCCGGCGAACTCGCCAGGCTGAGCCTGCACGCCGAAAAGCGCGTCAACCTCGGCCAGGCGCAGTTCTTCGACCACCCGCTGCTGGGGGTGTTGCTCAAAGTCAGCACCGCCAACTAGTGTGGTGCCCGCAATTATCTATAAGGTGTCACAGCTCAATCAGTTAGAGCGCATGAAAGCCCCAAGACTGCATGAGGATCCTGCTCGCACTACGCCTCACGGGCTAATCCGCTATGCGTCCGAGTTCTACGCCGCAGCAGTAGCGGTCGATGACAGCCTAGACAAGAAGCAGGGCTACGAAATTTTCGCGCCGGTGCCGGTTATGTTCTTAGCCGGCCAATCGATCGAACTCTCGCTCAAGGCATTCCTTCTCGCCAAAGGTATAGATCTGCGTGCGTTACGTCTGCAGTATGGTCACAAACTCTCGTCATCGCTTCAGAGAGCGAAGAAGCTGGGATTGGGCGACATAGTTGTCTTGACCGATACTGACGAATCAGCGATCGCAGTACTGGACCCTTTGTATTCGAGCAAGCAGTTGCAATACATCATCACAGGAGTGAAGACATATCCAATTTTTGGTCCGCTTGAGGAAGCGACTCGTAAGTTGTTGGAGGCGGTAGCTGTGTTCGTTGACTATCCGCCGCATCGGTTGCCGCATGTGCCCTAACACCACGCTGGTTCCGACTCGCAAAAGCGAGGCGCTTTTGCTCGCAGCACAGCGTAGGTATTAGCGATCACAAGAGCCCAGCGATAGGATTCGGTGCGAAGATCCCGTACCGAAGAGGTGGCACGTTATGAAAGCTAAGCAATTCGACAAAAATTTTGACGACGGCGTGGATATTTCCAAGTCCCTTGACCTTTCCAAGGCGCGGAGACCGCTGCAAGAACAGCGGCGG
>DATLYR010000137.1 GCA_035574475.1 Nevskiales bacterium
ATCGCCACCGCCAGCACGATCACGCCCATGCCGCCGATCCAATGCAGCTGGGCGCGGTAGTACAGCAGCGACTTCGGCAGGTCGTCCAGCCCCGTGACGGTGGTCGCGCCGGTAGTCGTGAGGCCGGACACGGACTCGAACATCGCGTCCGTGAAACTGTGCCAGGCCTCGTTGGCCAGCAACAACGGAAAAGCGCCCACCAGGCTCAGCACCACCCAGAAGAGCACTACCACCAAGCAACCGTCACGCAGCCGCAAGTCGCGCTCGGCGTGTCGCGTCGGCCACCACAGCAGCAGCCCCAGTGCCAGCGTCAGGCCCAAGGCCTCGACGAACGGCGCCAGCGCGCCGTCCTGGTAGTACAGGGCGACACCGATGGGCGGAATCAGGGTGAGGCTGAACAGCGCCACCAGCATACCGAAGATGCGCTGGACGTTGGCGAGATTGAGCATGCGAACCGGAGGATCAGACGAAGGTCACGCCGACCTGGAACAGGCGCTCGACTTCCTTGGTCCGCTTCTTGTCCACGATGAACAGGATCACGTGGTCTTCGGCCTGGATGACCGTGTCGTGGTGGGCGATGATCACTTCCTCGTCGCGCACGATGCAGCCGATGGTGGTGCCCGGCGGCAGCTTGATCTGGTCGAGCCGGCGCCCGACCACGCGCGAAGTGCTGGCGTCGCCATGTGCGATGGCCTCGATCGCCTCGGCCGCGCCGCGACGCAGCGAGTGCACGCGCACCACGTCACCGCGGCGTACGCGCGCCAAAAGTGCCGATACCGTGGACTGCTGCGGCGAGATGGCGATGTCGATCGCGCCACCCTCCACCAGATCCACATAGGCCAGGCGGTTGATCAGCGACATCACCTTGCGCGCGCCCAGGCGCTTGGCCAGCATCGCCGACAGGATGTTGGCTTCGTCGTCGTTGGTCACCGCGCAGAACACGTCGGTGCTCTCGATGCTTTCCTCGGTCAGCAGCTCCTCGTTGGCGGCATCGCCGACCAGTACGATGCTGCTCTTGAGCTGCTCGGACAGATAGCGCGCGCGCACCGGATCGTGCTCGATCAGCTTGACCTGGCAGTGGTCCTCCAGCGCCAGCGCCAGGCGCAGACCGATCTTGCCGCCGCCGGCCAGCAGCACCCGCTTGACCGGCCGGTCCAGCTTGCGCAGCTCACTGATCACGCGCGTGATGTCCTTCTTGGCGGCGACGAAGAACACCTCGTCCTCGGCCTCGATGACCGTGTCGCCCTCGGGGATGATCGGGCGGCCGCGGCGGTAGATGGCCGCCACGCGCGTGTCCACGCCCGGGATGTGCTCGCGCAGGGTGCGCAGCTCCTGCCCCACCAGCGGGCCGCCGTAGTAGGCCTTCACGCCCACCAGCCGCACGCGGCCGTCGGCAAAATCCACCACCTGCAGCGCGCCGGGATACTGGATCAGGCGGCTGATGTAGTCGGTCACCAGCTGCTCGGGACTGATGCACATGTCGATCGGCAGCGCGTCGTCGCCGAACAGCTTGCTCTCGCGCAGGTACTCGTTGGAACGGATGCGCGCGATCTTGGTGGGCGTGTGGAACAGCGTATTGGCCACCACGCAGGCGATCATGTTGGTCTCGTCCACCTCGGTGACCGCGATCAGCATGTCGGCGTCGTCGGCACCGGCGTCCCGCAGGATGACGGGCGAGGCGGCGTGGCCGCAGACGGTGCGAATGTCGAGCCGATCCTGCAGTGCCTGCAGCAGGCCGGGCTGGTCGTCCACCACCGTCACATCGTTCGCCTCGTTCGCCAGGTTCTCGGCCAGCGTCGCGCCGACCTGCCCGGCTCCGAGGATGATGATTTTCATGCGCCGCGACTTTACCCCTGGGGGGGATGGCCTGCAAGCCGGCGCAGTCTGGCGTAATAGAAACCGTCCATGCCGTCCGACCCGGCGGCGATGCGCCGCCCCGCCCCGCAGACCTCGCCCCAGCCGGCCTCGATCGGCCAGGCCTCGGCGTCGGCGTGCGCGCGCAGGAAGCCCGCGATCACGTCCTCGCCTTCCGCGCGCAGCAGCGAGCAGGTGGCATAGAGCAGCACACCGCCGGGCGCGAGCAGCGGCCACAGCGCATCGAGCAGCCGCCGCTGCGCCTGCGCCAGCGCGGCGATGTCGCTCGCGCGGCGCAGCCATTTGATGTCGGGGTGGCGCCGGATCACGCCGGTGCCGGAACAGGGCGCATCCACCAGAATCCGATCGAAGGGCCGGCCATCCCACCATCCGCGCGGCGTCGCGGCATCCGCAGCCTGCAGCCCTGCGTGCAGGCCCAGCCGCTGCAGCGTGTCCTGCACGCGCGCCAGCCGCGCAGGGTCGCGGTCCAGCGCCAGCAGCTCGACATCGGCCAGCTCCAGGATGTGCGCGCTCTTGCCGCCGGGCGCGGCGCAGGCGTCCAGAACTCGCAAACCCCGGGGCTGGCCACGTTCGAGATCCAGCAGGCCCGCCGCGAGCTGCGCCGCCGCATCCTGGACCGAGACCTCGCCCTCGGCAAACCCGGGCAGCCGCTCCACCGGCACGGCCTCCGCCAGCGTCAGCGCCTGGGGCGCATGGGGTGAAGGCGAGGCGGACAGACCCGCGGCCTGCAGCCTGGCCCGATACGCGTCGCGCGTCGTGCGGCGCGTGTTGACACGCAGGCACAGCGGCCCCGGTTGCTGGTTCGCGGCGAGGATCTCCGGCCAGCGCTCCGGCCAGTCCGCGCGCAGCTGCGCGACCAGCCAGTCGGGATGCGAATGACGGATGGCCGGATCCTCGGGTAGCGCGGCCTCCAGCCGAGCACGCTCGCGCAGGTAACGCCGCAGCACGGCATTGACCAGTCCGCGTGCGCCGGGCTGGCCGATGCGCGCCGTGGCGGCGACCGTCTCCGATACCGCGGCATGCGGCGGCACGCGCAGGCTGCGCAGCTGGTACA
>DATLYR010000138.1 GCA_035574475.1 Nevskiales bacterium
CAGCCAGTCGATGACGGCGGGCGCGCGCTTCTGGTAGGCCTGTACCGCCAGCCCGAATCCCTCCCAGTCGCCGAGCGCCGCATCGCGGAACACCGCCGCGAACACGTCCAGCGTCGGCTCCAGGCGCTCGGCCTCCTCCGCATCCACGGTGAGGGCAAGGTCGGCCGCCTTCGCCTGCAGGGCCAGGTCGCGCAGGCGCGGGACGAGCTCGCGCCGCAGCCGCTCGCGCTGTGCGTACTCGAAGCGCGGGTGCAGCGCGGACAGCTTGACCGACACGCCGGCATCGGCAGCACCGCGCAGTGCGGCAAGGGTCGCGGCGTAGCCGTCGCAGTAGCGCTGCGCGTCGGCCGCCGTCAGCGCCGCCTCGCCGAGCCGGTCGTAGGAGAAGCGGTAACCGCGGCCCTCCAGCTCATGCGCCCGCGCCAGCGCCTCGTCCAGCGTTTCGCCCAGCACGAAGTGCCGGCCGAGCAGGCGCACGCCCTGGCGCAGCGCCTCGCGCACGACGGGCTCGCTGCTGCGCGCGAGGACGCGCTGCAGCACCGGCGCCAGCCCCGCGATTTCCGCGGGCCGCAGCAACCGGCCGGTCAGCAGCAGCGTCCAGGTGGCGGCGTTGACCAGCAGCGAGTCGGCCTGACCGAGGTGGCGCTGCCAGTCGGCACGGCCGAGCACGTCGCGGATCAGCGCATCCACGGTGCCGGTGTCGGGGATGCGCAGCAGCGCCTCGGCCAGGCACAGCATGACCACGCCCTCCTGCGAGGACAGGTCGTATTCATGCAGGAAGCTATCCAGCCCGCCGCGCCGGCGGCCCTGCATGCGGGCGGTTTCGATGAATCGGCGCGCGCGCGACTGGATGCGGTCGGCCATGGCCGCATCGCAGGCCGCCGCCTGCAGCAGCTCGCGCACGGCCTCGGCTTCGTCCATCCGACAGCGTTGCCGGATGGCCGCGCGCAGATCAGGGATGTCGGATTCCGCCGGCTCGGCAGGCGGCATGGCGCTCCTGCTCAGGCAAAGCCTGGGAACAGTTTAGCGCGCAATCAGCCGTCGCCTGCAGGGCAGGCTCCTGCACGTATTGATTGCTACGCTTGCCGTTAGGAGCGCGCCCTGCGCGCGACAAATAAGGCCGCGGAAGCCCTCAGGTGCTGGCGGGCTCCGCCACCCGTGCCGACGTCCGGTGGAAGCGGTTGGCGCGACGGAAGCTGCCGAAGTCGTTGAAGCGCACGCCCATCTCGCGCATCACCTGGTGCGCATCCCGGGCTACCAGCTGGCGGAGATAGAACGGCTGGCCGACGACGAAGTGATGGATCGCGTGCGTGCTGCCGAAGTTGAAGCAGAAGAGCTGGAACGGCAGCATCCACCAGGGGTTGAGCACCTGGCACTGCTGCATGATGTTCTCGTCCTCGACGTCGCCGTAGTAGTGCATGTTGCTGCTGACGAAGTGCAGGCAGAAGGTGCGCAGCGCGCTCGGCGCCAGCCACACCACGGCCAGGAAATCGACCACGCCCATCACCGACTGCACGCCGGCCGACCAGGCGATCGGCGCGCCGAACGCGGCGGCAGTGAGATCCACGGCATGGAACACGATGAAGCCGTGCCACAGCAGGTAGTGCAGGTTGCCGAGCGGCCAGTAGCCGCGCACCTGCTCCTTGATCAGCGCCTTGAGCTCGGCCGCGTCGCGCGGCTTCTGCGCCTGGATGAAGGCGCGCACCATCTTCTTGGTCTTGAGCGGGCGCAGGTAGATGGCCAGCATGTTGTCGCCGGTCATCAGGAGGCGCCGCAGGCCCCAGCGCTCGCCGTTGGTGATGCCGCGCTCCTCGAGGTCGGACTCGGTGCCGGAGTGCTTGTGGTGATGCAGGTGCAGGCGGCGGCGCACGAAGGGGCTGATCGTGCTCGGGCGCGCGATCCAGCCGATGAGCAGCATCAGGTTGTTGGCCCAGGGCTTCTTGCGGAAGTACATGAGGTGGATCAGGTCGTGCTCCAGCTCATGGATGAAGGACGCGAACAGCGCCACCAGCGGGATGCAGGCCCACCAGGCGATCAGGCCGTGGTAGTAGGCCACGCCGCTGCCGATCATGCCGGCCAGCGAAAACAGCATGACGGCGACGCCGATGGCGTCCTGCCGCTGCAGGATCGGGTACTGGGCCTTGAGGCGGTTGCCGGCCTCGGTGACCACCTTCTTGATGTGGGCGGTCTTCTGCGCATCGGTCATCTGCGCGGGGTTCAGCGTTGCGTTCATGGCCCATCTCCGTGCGGCTGGGGGTTTAGACGGGCCTATTCTGAAAAAACGGTCAATGACAAGCTGGCCCGAACACGCCAAGCTGTTGACCGGACGCGACAACTTCAACCAACCGCCGCCCGCATGCCCCGTACCGCCACCGCCCTGACCAGCTGGGCCCGCGCCATCCGCAAGGCCCTGGAGGCCGCCGGTCACGATGCCAAGCCCTTGTTTATCAAGGCCGGGCTGGATCTGGCCGAATTGGACAATCCAAATGCCCGCTACCCGGTGGAGGCGACCACCCGGCTGTGGCGGCTGGCGGTGGCGGCCACCGGCAATCCCGCCTTCGGGCTGACGGTGGCGAGCCATGTGACGCCCACCACCTTCCACGCGCTGGGCTATTCGCTGGTGGCCAGCGCCACGCTGAAGGACGCCTTCGAGCGGCTGCTGCGCTACTTCCGCATCGTCACCGACGCCGCCGAGCTGGAGTTCCGGCGGCGGGGCGAGGAGTATCACTTCGTCATCCGCATCGATCCGGCCGGGCCGCAGCCGGCGCCCGAGGCCATCGATGCCTTCATGTCCGTGAACTTGCGCATGTGCCGGGCGCTGTACCGGCGCGAATTCGCGCCGCTGCGGGTCACGCTGTGCCGGCCGGCGCCGCCGGATCCGTCCGCCTTCGAGCGCGTGTTCCGCGCGCCGCTGGCATTCGGCGCCGCCGAGAACCTGATGGCCTTCGCGCGCGCGCCGTTCGAGCAGCCGCTGGAAGGCGCCAACCCGGAGCTGGCGCGGCACAACGACGAGATCGTGGTGAAGTACCTCGCGCACTACGAGCGCAGCAACGTCACCCACCGTGTGCACGCGGTGCTGGTGGAGATGCTCTCGCTGGGCGAGCCGACGCAGGAGAAGGTGGCCGAGCGCCTGCACATGAGCCTGCGCAACCTGCAGCGCCGACTGGCGGCCGAGAACACCAGCTACAAGCAGATCCTCAACGACACCCGCCGCGCGCTGGCGCTGTCCTACATGCAGGACCCCAAGTACACGATCAGCGAAATCACTTACCTGCTGGGGTTCTCCGACACCTCGAGCTTCACCCGCGCCTTCCGCCGCTGGACCGGGCAGGCGCCGACGGTTTATCGCGAATCGCGGGATGCGCGCGCCGGCTGAGGCGCGCTCTTGCCGCCCGCTGCGGCCGGCCGCTCCGGGATCTCGACCGCCGGCGCAAGGTTGATCGGCACCGGCTCGCCGAGGAAGCGCGGGCGTGTCTTGAGCAGGAATACGTCGAGAACGGCGTTCACCCGCGCCAGCATCTCGCGCGCGATGATGCGGCGGCGCTGCTTGTCGCTGACTTCCGGCGGCGCGTAGGCGATCGCCGGGACGCCGTGGGCGCGGGCAATGAATACCGCGCGATAGACGTGGAAACGCTGCGAGATCACCGTGTAGCGTTCCAGCTTGAACACTGCGCTGGCGCGGATCACCGAGTCCAGCGTGCGGAAGCCGGCGAAGTCGAGGGTGATGGCCTCGGACGGTACGCCGGCCTCGACCAGCGCGTAGTACATCTTGCGCGGCTCGTTGTAGGTGTGGTCGGGATTGGCGCCCGAGGCGAGCACATGACGGATCTTGCCGGCCTTGTACAGCGCCGCGGCCGCCTCGATGCGGTGCTGGAACAGCGTGCTCTCGTTGCCCTTGCGGCTGTACGGACTGGTGCCGAGCAGCAAGCCGACATCGTTCGCCGGCAGCGCCCGGATGTCGCTGTAAACATAAGGCGCACTGCTATACACGACCCACTGGCTGCCAATCAGGATGAGGGCCGCCGCCAGGCCGACGAGGCCCAGCGGCAGCCCGAGCAGGTACCGCATGTTACGCGTTCTGGCTTGGCGGGCTTACACCAGCTGGCCCAGCTTGAGCAGCCACCAGATCAGGATCAGGGCCTGCACCGTCCACAGGGTGGCACGCAGGAACACCATCCAGTGGTTGACCGCGATGATGTGCACCACGGATTGCGCGATGCGCGCCGCCAGCAGCCAGCAGGCGAGCCCGTCGGTGACCGCGCCCTGCCCGAGCGCCTGCGCGGCGAGGATGACTGCCGCAACCAGCGGCAGGTTCTCGACGCAGTTCAGGTGCGCGTGCTGGATGCGCGTGATGACGGGCGGATCCTGCCAGGTCTGCGCACCGCGGGTCCAGCTGTTGGCGGGCGTCTTACCGAGCATCACCACCCCGGTGCGGTAGAGCACATAGCCGAAAACCAGGGCCAGGGTCCAGGCGGTATAGCCGAGCAGTACGGAGATGGAGGCAGTCATGGCGGACTCCTTCTTGGGGTTGTTTTTCTCATCAACTCTAGCGCAGATGGCAGGCGCCGGAGAACCCGGCGGCTTCTCCGGGTAGGAGCCTGCCCTGCAGGCGAGGCTTGGAATGTCGCGCGCAGGGCGCGCTCCTACTTCCAAGACGCTGGACCCCGGCTTGCGCCGGGGTGACGGAGAAGCCTGCGGCTTCTCCGTCACTTGCCCAGCAGGCGCATGCCGCGATCCAGGCCCTCGAGCGTCAGCGGGAACATGCGGTCGCCCATCAGCTCCTGCGTGATCTGGATGGACGGGGTGTATTCCCAGCGGTTTTCCGGCTCCGGATTGAGCCAGATGGCCTGCGGGTAGGTGTCGAGCAGGCGCTTGATCCAGACGCTGCCGGCCTCCTCGTTCCAGTGCTCGACGCTGCCGCCCGGGTGGACGATCTCATACGGGCTCATGGTGGCGTCGCCGACGAAGATCAGCTTGTAGTCGTGCCCGTACTTGTGCATCACGTCGAAGGTCGGCGTGCGCTGGCCGTGGCGGCGGCTGTTGTCCTTCCACACGAATTCATACACGAAGTTGTGGAAGTAGAAGTATTCCAGGTGCTTGAACTCGGTCTTGGCCGCCGAGAACAGCTCCTCACAGACACGCACGTGGTCGTCCATCGAGCCGCCCACGTCGAGGAACAGCAGAACCTTCACCGCGTTGTGCCGCTCCGGCACCATCTTGATGTCCAGCCAGCCGGCGTTGCGCGCGGTGGAACGGATGGTGTCGTCCAGGTCGAGAATTTCCTGCGCACCCTCGCGCGCGAACCTGCGCAGCCGGCGCAGTGCAAGCTTGAGGTTGCGCGTGCCGAGCTCGCGCGTATCGTCGTAGTTCCGGTACTCGCGCTGGTCCCAGACCTTGACCGCGCGCCGGTTGCGCGAGCCCTGCTGGCCGATGCGCACGCCCTCCGGGTTGAAACCGTAGGCCCCGAACGGCGAGGTGCCGGCGGTGCCGATCCACTTGTTGCCGCCCTGGTGCCGCTCTTTCTGCTCTTCCAGACGCTGCTTGAGGGTCTCCATCAACTTGTCCCAGCCGCCCAGCGCCTCGATCAGTTTCTTTTCCTCCTCGGTGAGGTTCTTCTCCGCCATCTTGCGCAGCCATTCCTCGGGAATCTGGCCGGGCGCAAGGCCGAGCGCCTGTTCGATGCCCTTGAAATAGGCGCCGAACACGCGATCGAAGCGGTCGAACTGGGTCTCGTCCTTCACCAGGCAGGTGCGGGACAGGTAATAGAAGTCGTCGATGCTGGCGAAGGCCACGCGCTGCTTGAGCGCCTCCAGCAGGGTCAGGAACTCGGTCAGGCCGACCTTGAGGCCGCCTTCGCGCAGGGCGAAGAAGAACGGGATCAGCATTTCTAGCCCAACGTAGGAGCGCGTCCTACGCGCGAGCAAGAATCGCCTGCAGGCAGGCTCCTACAGGAAGAATTAAAGGCAGCGGGCATGATGTCCCTACTGCGCGCGCCGGGCCATGAAGGCGATGCGCTCGAACAGGTGCACGTCCTGCTCGTTCTTGAGCAGCGCGCCGTACAGCGGCGGCAGGGTCTTCTTGAGGTCGTTCTCGCGCAGCGCCTCGGCTGGGATGTCCTCGGCCAGCAGCAGCTTGAGCCAGTCGAGCAGTTCCGAGGTCGAGGGCTTCTTCTTCAGCCCCGGGATCTCGCGCAGCTCGAAGAACACGTCCATGGCCTCCTTGAGCAGGTCCTTCTTCAGGCCGGGGTAGTGGACGTCCACAATTCTCGCCATCGTTTCCTTGTCCGGGAAGCGGATGTAGTGGAAGAAGCAGCGGCGCAGGAAGGCGTCCGGCAGCTCCTTTTCGTTGTTGGAGGTGATGACCACGATCGGGCGCTTCTTCGCGCGGATGGTTTCCTGCGTCTCGTAGACGAAGAACTCCATGCGGTCGAGCTCGCGCAGCAGATCGTTGGGGAACTCGATGTCGGCCTTGTCGATCTCGTCGATCAGCAGCACCGCCTGCTCCTCGCTCTCGAAGCACTCCCACAGCCGGCCCTTGACGATGTAGTTCCGGATGTCGTGCACCTTGGCGTCGCCGAGCTGCGAGTCGCGCAGGCGCGACACCGCGTCGTACTCGTAGAGGCCGTGCTGGGCCTTGGTGGTGGACTTGATGTGCCACTCGTAGAACGGGCGCTTGAGCGCCTTGGCGACCTCCTCGGCCAGGCGGGTCTTGCCGGTGCCGGGCTCGCCCTTGACCAGCAGCGGGCGCTGCAGGGTCACGGCGGCGTTGACCGCCATCATCAGGTCGCGGGTGGCGACGTAGTCCTGGGTGCCTTCGAAACGCATGGATCTATCCAGAGGTGGGGGTTGGGACGCAGGATCCTAGGGTACCGCAGATGCCGCATTGACGCGCCAGAACGGAAATCCCGGCTACCGATGCGTCTTGTAGGAGCGTGCCCTGTACGCGACATTCCCAAAAGTCGCCGGCAGGGCCGGCTCCTACAACACGGAACGGAACCACCTCTTTCTGTAGGAGCGCGCCCTGCGCGCGACATTCCGAAGAGTCGCGCGCAGGACGCGCTCCTACTACACCCAGATCGCATCCCAGTGCGGATAATCGCCAATCGTCTCGACCAGGCCCGCGCGCAGCGGGTTGGCAACGATATATCTCGCCATCGCCCGCAGATCTTCTTCCCTGCGCACGGCATGGTCATAGAATCCCCTGGACCAGACATCGCCCTGGACGCCGGTCCGGCGCAGGGCGCGGCTGGTCACCGACTTCAGGGCCTGGACCCGCCGCGACAGAGTGTCGTGATCGCCCAATTGCAGCAGCCAGTGCAAATGGTCGGGCATGAGGCACCAGGCGAGGCTGCGAGCGCCCTGCATGACGGCGGGATCGTTGAGCGCGCGCGCAACCTGCCGGGCGGCAGCCAGCGAACAGAACAGAGGTCGGCGTCCCTGCGTCGCGAACGTCACGTGGTAAACATGGCGTGGCAGCGACACCCGGCCCCTGCGCAACGCGCGGTGTCCGGGGTTGTCCATCGGCGGATGGTAGCAAGAGTCGCGCACAGGGCGCGCTCCTACAACATGGGAATGGAACCACACTCTTCTGTAGGAGCGTGCCTGCACGCGACCCGACCGTCGGCGACATTCCCAAGAGTCGCTTGCAGGGCAAGCTCCTACAAAGAAGCGGTTTCTTGTAGGAGCGTGCCCTGCACGCGACATTCCGAAGAGTCGCGCGTAGGACGCGCTCCTACAGGAAAGACAGTGCGCCTAGCGGGCAGCTCTTTCTTCCAGCACCGCCACGGCCGGCAGCGTCTTGCCTTCCAGGAACTCGAGGAAGGCGCCGCCGCCGGTGGAGATGTAGCCGATCCTCGAAGCGACGCCGAATTTATCGATGGCCGCCAGCGTGTCGCCGCCGCCGGCCAGCGAGAAGGCCGGGCTCTCGGCGATGGCCTGCGCCAGGGCCTGGGTACCGCCGGCAAAGGCGTCGTACTCGAACACGCCGACCGGCCCGTTCCAGACGATGGTGCCCGCCGTCTTCAGCTGCGCGGCGAGCTGCGCGCGCGTCTTCGGGCCGATGTCGAGGATCATCTCGTCGGCCTGCACTTCGCCGACGTCGCGTACCTCGGCGCGGGCTTCGGCCGAGATCTCGGTCGCCACCACGACGTCCACGGGCAGCGGGATGTCGCCGCCGCGCGCCTGGATCCTGGCGCGGATGGCGCGGGCGGTATCCAGCATGTCGGTTTCGCACAGCGACTTGCCGACCGGGTGGCCGGCCGCCGCGAGGAAGGTGTTGGCGATGCCGCCGCCGATGATGATCTGGTCGGCGATCGCGGCCAGGTTGTTGAGCAGGTCGAGCTTGGTCGAGACCTTGCTGCCCCCGACGATCACCGCCAGCGGCCGCTTCGGGTTCGCCAGCGCCTTGCCCAGCGCGTCGAGCTCAGCCGCCAGCAGCGGGCCGGCGCAGGCCACCGGCGCGAAGCGCGCCACGCCGTGGGTGCTTGCTTCGGCGCGGTGTGCGGTGCCGAAGGCATCCATCACGTAGATGTCGCACAGCGCCGCCATCTTCTTCGCCAGCGCTTCGTCGTCGTCCTTCTCGCCCTTGAGGAAGCGCGTGTTCTCGCCCAGCGCGATCTGGCCCGGCGCCAGCGCCACGCCCTCGATCCAGTTGCTGATGAGCGGCACGGTGCGGCCCAGCGCCTGCGACAGCCAGGCGGCGACCAGCGTCAGCGAGGCTTCGGGATCGAGCTTGCCGGCCTTGGGCCGGCCGAGATGCGACACCACCAGCACCGAGGCACCTTTCTCCAGCGCGAGCTGGAGCGTGGGCAGCGAGGCTTTCAGACGCGCGTCGGAGGTGATGCGGCCGTTGTGGATCGGCACGTTGAGGTCCTGGCGGATCAGCAGGCGCTTGCCGGCCAGGTCGAGATCGGTCATGCGGAGGATGGTCATTTCATGCTCCCATTCCCTCCCCCTCGATGGAGGAGGGCCAGGGAGGGGGTGAACGGCGGGCGGCCACCCCCATCCCAACCTTCCCCCATCAAGGGGAAGGAGTGAAGATCATTTCTTTGCGACGACCCGCACCATTTCCAGGCACTTGTTGGAATAGCCCCATTCGTTGTCGTACCAGGCCACCAGCTTGACGAAGGTCGGGTCGAGCTGGATGCCGGCGTCGGCGTCGAAGATCGAGGTGCGCGCGTCGCCGCGGAAATCGGTGGCCACCACCTTGTCCTCGGTGTAACCGAGGATGCCCTTGAGCGCGCCTTCGCTCTGCGCCTTCATCTCCGCGCAGATTTCCTTGTAGCTGGCGGGCTTTTCCAGCTCGCAGGTCAGGTCCACCACGGAGACGTCGGAGGTCGGCACGCGGAAGGACATGCCGGTGAGCTTCTTGTTCAGCGACGGAATGACGACGCCGACCGCCTTGGCCGCGCCGGTCGAGGACGGGATGATGTTCTCGAGAATCCCGCGCCCGCCGCGCCAGTCCTTGCTGCTGGGGCCGTCCACGGTCTTCTGGGTGGCGGTGGTGGCGTGCACGGTGGTCATCAGGCCGCGCTTGATGCCCCATTTGTCGTGCAGCACCTTGGCCAGCGGCGCCAGGCAGTTGGTCGTGCAGGAAGCGTTGGAGATGATGGACTGGCCGGCGTAGGTCTTATCGTTGACACCGAACACGAACATCGGCGTGTCGTCCTTGGACGGCGCCGACAGGATGACCTTCTT
>DATLYR010000139.1 GCA_035574475.1 Nevskiales bacterium
GCGGGCGTAGTGCATCTGCGTGAGATTGTCACCGCCGTGCCGCTCGGCCAGCCAGGGTTTACGCATCTGGGGCAGCCCCTTGAGCAGATCGATCTGCGCATCCGGGTCGGTGTAGGGCCCGCTGGTGTCGTAGACCGTGAGCGGCGGGTTGTCCTCGGCGCCGAAACTGGCCGAGGTCGGCGTCTGGCGGATTTCGCGCATCGGCACGCGGATGTCCGGGCGGCTGCCCTGGACGTAAATCTTGCGCGAGGCGGGAAAGGGCGCGGTGACCTCCGCCGCCAGCTGGGTGGATTTGGCAAGTATGTCTTTGGGTACGGCGTTCATGGGGGCGGCCCGGGGGCTTTGCGGTGAATGGGGACATTGTAGTCCTTGCGTCACCCCCACCCCAGCCCTCCCCCATCGAGGGGGAGGGAGTCTGGATGAGATAGCTCCCCATCGAGGGCGACGCTGTGTGCTGCGGACTCTCGCCCGTTGGGATGAGGGCCGCGCCGCCGCCCGGCGTTAGCATCGGTCCCGGTTGCCCAGCCCGAAGCCATCACGGGCATGTAATCGCCAGCTTCCATACTGTGCGGGTTCGGGGAGAACTCACATGGCTCGTCTTTCCATACTTGCTGTCTTCATGGTCATCCTGGCCGGCTGCGGCGGCTCAGGTGCCGGCGCCGGCGGGAGCAGCCAGGCCGCGCAGTTCGTGGCCTTCGGCGATGCCGGCACCGGCTCGGAACGGCAGATCGCCGTCGGCAAGGCCATGGCCGAAGTCTGCGCCGCGCGCGGCTGCGACTTTGCGCTGGAGCTGGGCGACAACTTCTATGCCTCGGGCGTGACCAGCGTGGACGACGCGCAGTTCCAGCAGAAATTCGAGATCCCCTACGAGCAGCTCAAGCTGCCGATCTACGTCACGCTCGGCAACCATGACAACAGCCGTGGGCCGGGCGAGGGCTCGGACAACGCGCGCGGCGAATACCAGGTGGAATACCACTACCTTGCCGGGCGCGCGTCGGACAAATGGCGCATGCCGTCGCGCTACTATAGCTTCACCTGGCCGGCCTCCGGCACGCCGCTGGTGGAGTTCTTCAGCCTGGATTCGAACCCGCTGACCGCGATCGTTGCAGACCCCGACCCGCAGTGGAACCCGCTCGCCTATGGCGCCGAGCAAACCGAGTGGCTCAGCGACGGGCTGCAGAAATCCAGGGCGCGCTGGAAGGTCGCCTTCGCGCATCATCCCTACCTGTCCAACGGCCTGCATGGCAATGCCGGAAACTACGACGGCGTACCCGAGGCGCTGCCCGTGACCACCAACGGCAGCCCCTACAAGGCCATGCTGAATGCCACGCTGTGCCAGCACGCCGACCTGATGATCGCCGGGCATGACCATGACCTGCAGTGGCTCAAGCCGGTGGAGCGCTGCCCCAGGGTGCAGCATTTCGTGTCCGGCGCGGCCGAGGGCCCGCGCCCCTTCGGGGATGCCAACCGCAACGCTGCCTACTGGCAGCAGGACAACACGCTGGGCTTCTTCTGGTTCCGGATCGAGAACGACCGCTTCACCGCAGCCGCCTACGCACTGGATGCGAACATGCAGCTGCCGAAGGATGCGCAGGGCCGGCCGGTGCCGGTTTTCGAGCAGACGCTACCGAAACCGCGCTAGTCGGACGGCTGCTCGCGCAGCAGAAAGTACAACCCGGCATAGACCTTCGGGTCCACCTTGCCGCCGCCGGCCTGCCAGCGGTCCAGCCAGTCGTCCACCTCGCGCAACGGGATGGCGTGTACGGTGATGTTCTCGCCACCCTCGCCGCCGCCCGGTCCCAGCTTCTGCAGCCCGTGCGCCCGGAACCAGGTGATGGTTTCCGAGGCGATGCCGGGCGACGGCGGGCCGGCAAAAATCTGCACGAAGCGTTCCGCAGCATAGCCAGTCTCTTCCAGCAGCTCGCGGCGCGCGGTCTCCTCCAGGGCCTCATCGGCCGTGGCGGTGCTGTCGCCGACCAGCCCCGCGGGCCATTCGATCACGTGGCCGCCGGCGGGGATGCGCGGCTGCTCGATCAGCACCACTTCCTGTTCCGGCGTCAGGCCGATGATGATCACGGCGTGGTCGCGGGTCACGCGCTGGACGTATTCCCAGCGCCCGTCGCGCATGAGCTTCAGGAACTTGCCGGCATACAGAATCTCGGCGGGCATCGGCGCCTCCCTGGTGGCGATACGGCATTGTACCGGCAGCCCACTTCCGGGCGCCGATTTTTTTCAGGCATACTCGGGCCATCGTCCATGAGTCATTCCGGCGCAAGCCGGAATCCAGGGTCTTGATCGGCAAGAGACGCTGGATGCCGGCTTTCCCCGGCATGACGCACAGCAGCGAGACATGACATGAGCCAGCGTGACCTCGAGTCCGTACTGCACGAAGCGCGCGTGTTCCCGCCGCCGGCGGCATTCGCACAGCGCGCGCGCCTCAAGCCCGCCGATCTGGAGGCCCTGCACCGCAAGGCCGCGCAGGATCACGTCGGCTTCTGGGCGGAGCTGGCCCGCGCCGAACTGCACTGGCACAGGCCCTTCACGCGCGCGCTGGACGACTCGAAAGCGCCCAATTACGCCTGGTTCACCGACGGGTTGACCAATGTCAGCTTCAACTGCCTGGACCGGCATCTGCAGGATCGCGGCGACAAGCCCGCCATCATCGCCGAGGGCGAAAAGGGCGACGTGCGCCGCCTGACGTACCGAGAGTTACACGCCGCGGTATGCCGCTTCGCCAACACGCTCAAGGCCCAGGGCGTGAGGAAAGGCGATCGCGTGGTGATTTACATGCCGATGGTCCCGGAAGCGGTGATCGCGATGCAGGCCTGCGCGCGTATCGGCGCCATCCATTCGGTGGTGTTCGGCGGCTTCTCCGCGCAGTCGCTCAAGGATCGCATCGAGGACGCCGGTGCGAAGCTGCTGGTCACGGCCGACGGCGGCACGCGCGGCGGCCACATCGTGGAATTGAAGGCAGCGGCCGACAAGGCACTGGACAGCGGCTGCCCGAGCATCGAGAAGGTGATCGTCTACCGGCGCACCGGACATGCCGTGCCGATGAAGGCCGGGCGTGACCTGTGGTGGCACGAGGCGGAGCAAGGCCAGCCGGACCGCTGCGAGCCGGAATGGGTCGCGGCCGAGCACCCGCTGTTCCTGCTCTACACCTCCGGCTCCACCGGCAAGCCCAAGGGCATCCAGCACTCGAGCGCCGGCTACCTGCTCAACTGCCACATGACCCTGCAGTGGGTGTTCGACATCCAGGACAGCGACATCTTCTGGTGCACCGCCGACGTGGGCTGGATCACCGGCCACAGCTACGTGGCCTATGGGCCGCTGTCGAACGGCGCCACCATCCTCATGTACGAGGGCGCGCCGGTCATTCCGGACGGCGGGCGCTTCTGGAAGATCTGTCAGGATCACGGGGTGACCATCTTCTACACCGCGCCGACCGCGATCCGCGCGCTGATGAAGCTGGGCGACGACATCCCGGCCAAGTACGACCTGTCGAAGCTGCGCCTGCTCGGCACCGTGGGCGAGCCCATCAATCCCGAGGCCTGGATGTGGTACCACCGCCATATCGGCCGGGAACGCTGCCCGATCGTCGATACCTGGTGGCAGACCGAGACCGGTGCCATCATGATCGCGCCGGTACCCGGCGCGATCGCGACCAAGCCGGGCTCCTGCACCCGGCCGCTGCCAGGCATCGTCGCCGACGTGGTGGACGAGGACGGCAAGCCCGTGCCCGATCCCGGGAAGGGCGGCTATCTGGTCATCAAAAAGCCCTGGCCCTCGATGCTGCGCACGATCTGGGGCGACAACGAGCGCTACCTCAAGACCTACTGGGCGCAGTTCCAGAACCGTTACTACGTGGCGGGCGACTCTACACACCGCGATGCAGACGGCTACTACTGGATCATGGGCCGGATCGACGACGTGCTGAATGTCGCCGGCCACCGCCTGGGCACGATGGAGGTCGAGAGCGCGCTGGTGGCGCATCCGCGCGTAGCCGAGGCCGCCGTGGTCGGCCGCCCGCACGACACCAAGGGCGAGGCGATCTGCGCCTTCGTCGTACTGCGCGGGCAGCGTCCGGAGGGCGATACCGGCGCGCTGGTCAAGGAACTACGCGAGTGGGTCGGCGAGCAGATCGGCGCGATCGCCAAGCCGGACGACATCCGCTTCGCCGACAACCTGCCCAAGACCCGCTCGGGTAAGATCATGCGCCGGCTGCTGCGCACGATCGCCAAGGGCGAGGAGATCACCCAGGACGTCTCCACCCTCGAGAACCCGGCGATCATCGAGCAGCTCAGGCGCGCGCCCGGAGCCTGAGCGCTGGGACGGCACGCACCTCCGCTTGCCAGCTGACGCAGACCGTCCAATACTGACGCTGGATGTCAGCCTGCGGAGCGCGCGTCGAAGCCGGAAATATCCCTCTAATACAGGGATTTCCGGATTTTCGCGTCGGGAATGATTTTTGAATACCCTAGGACAGCGTGAGGCGGCGCACAACAAAGCCTGCCCGGCAAACGACATTTCTGAACGGTAACGGAATCCGATGGCCAAGCTGGTGCTTCATGGCAAGGAGGGGGTGATGCGGGAAATTCCGCTCGACCGCCAGCGGATCACCATTGGCCGCCGCCAGGACAACGACATCTGCCTCGAAGACAAGGCCACCAGCAGCCAGCACGCGGCCATCATCACCATCGGCCGCAACAGCTACCTGCAGGATCTGAACAGCACCAATGGCACGCTGGTCAATGGCATGCCGGTGCAGAGGCACACCCTGCGGCACGGCGACGTGATCCTGATCGGCCGGAACCACCTCAGCTTCCTCGACGAGCCGATCAGCCAGCCGCAGGCAGCCGCGCCCGCCAACGGCAAGCCGGTGGCCGCCGGCAATCCGGGCAACGGCACCGTCGCGCCGAAGGCCAATCCCGAAGCAACCCTGCGCGAGGATCCGCAGCCGGCGCCACGTGCGGCCGCGACCGTGACGGACTATGCACCCTGGGCAGAGCGCACCGGCGAAGGCACCCCGCCCAAGGACATGGTGGACAGCATGCTCAACGCCATCCGCTCGCACCGCGAACAGGAGCGTACCCTGGAACTGCGGCGGCGCGAGCAGGTGAACCAGGAATGGAAGAAACTGCTGGAAGCCGCCGCCACTCTCAAGAAGCGTGTCGGCAACCACCCGCGGGTCAAGTTCTTCGACATTGCACGCGACCACTCCGAGGTGCTGATCCGCATCCAGCGCGAGGGCGGCCTGACCGGACAACACACCATCCTGATCGCGCGTCAGCACCCGCACAATCCTTCGCCGCTGGAGACGATCTGGCTGATCGAGTCGGGCCGTCCCGACAAGCACATGGACAGCTGCGAGGAGATCATGCGCGACGTGATGAACACACTCGCGCCCTTGATCGCTTAGCGTGCTGAGTCAGTAATCCCTATCTCATAATCCCGCGCGGCCGCGACCGTGGCTCACAGGGCAGGACGAGACTGCACTAGATCGGCAGGAAGATCATGGTAGCGGCCCCCTGCACCACGCGGTTGATGGCGCGGTTGCTGCTGTCGGCGGTGATCTCCGCCATCATGTCCTGCAGTGCGATCATCTTGCCGAACAGCCGCTCGAAGCTGAGATTCTCCGGCTGCCCGGCGTCGCCGGCTTCATTGGTCAGCAGGAAGGGCTCGCCGCGCGCGTCGCGCTTGTGCGACAGGCGCCAGACCAGTACCTCGATGTTGCGCGCGCTGTTGTACAGCTTCTGCTGGTCGAGCGCATCGAAGGCGAAGAATTCCGACTTGTAACCGTAGGCGCGCCGGATCATGTCGGTGAGACCAGCCATCAGCGCGAACACCCGATCGCCGGCATAGGACTCGTCGAAGGCCAGCAGCATGGCGTCGATGGACTGGCGCCCGCCCAGCTCCTCGAAGCGCAGCTCGCCAGGCTGGCCGAACAACTGCTGCAGGCGCTTTTCCAGCGTCTGACCGGGCTGCTTGCGCAGCTCGCGCGGGTTGCGCCGGTAGAGCTTGAGCGCCAGCTCGCGCAACAACGCCTCCTGCGTGCGGATATGCAGGTCGGTCACCTGGTCGACCTCGGTCTTGGCCAGGTTCTGGGGCCGGAAGGCGCCGCTGGCGCAGGCGCCCAGGGCCAGCGCCAGGCCCAGCACGAAGCCCAGCTCCGCCGCGAGGCGGAGGATCTCAGGCCGGCGCTGCGCCGATGACGACATCCGCCTCGATCTACACCAGCATCGGCGGGTCGATCACGTGCGCCGCCTTGAGCACGGCGGCAGGCGGCTTCACCGGCTGGCTCATACACAGGGCACGTGAATGACCGATGATCGGAGCCCCTTCGTAGCCGGTGGAAATGTGCTGATGCGACATATCAGGATCCCTGTGGGTGTGCCGCTCATAGCATACGCGTCCGGGCACGCACGGACACTCACGGAACCTGTAAAATTCGCGCTTCCCCGACAACGGAAGACGGCGCATGCGCGGCAAGAAGATCCTGATCGTGGGTGGTGGCGGGCGCGAGCATGCCCTGGCCTGGCGGGTGTCGCAGTCACCGCAGGCGGCCGAGGTGCTGGTGGCACCCGGCAATGCCGGTACCGCGCGCGAGCCGGCCGAGCGCCGCATCCGCAACGTGGCGGTGTCCGCCACCGACGTGCAGGCACTGGGCGAACTGGCTATACGCGAGAAGGTGGACCTCACCATCGTCGGGCCCGAGGCGCCGCTCGCCGCCGGCCTGGTGGACCATTTCCAGTCGCTGGGCCTGCGCGTGTTCGGACCGCGCCGGGAGGCGGCGCAGCTGGAGTCCTCCAAGGCCTTCACCAAGGACTTCCTGGCGCGGCACAAGATCCCGACCGCGAAATACCGGGTCTTCACCGACGCCGATGCGGCGACAGCCTATATCCGCGCCGCGGGCGCGCCGATCGTGGTCAAGGCCGATGGCCTGGCGGCCGGCAAGGGCGTGGTGGTGGCGCAGACCGTGGACGAGGCCGTGGCCGCCGCCCGGGACATGCTCTCCGGCAACGCTCTGGGCGGCGCCGGTGCGCGCGTGGTGGTGGAGGAATTCCTCGCCGGCGAGGAGGCCAGCTTCATCTGCATGGTGGACGGACAGCACCTGCTGCCGCTAGCCACTTCGCAGGATCACAAGCGCGTGGGCGACGGCGACACCGGCCCCAACACCGGCGGCATGGGCGCCTACTCGCCGGCGCCGGTGGTCACACCCGAGCTGCATGCGCGCGTGCTGCGTGAGGTGATGGAGCCGACCGTTCGCGGTATGGCGGCCGAGGGCCGGCCGTTCACCGGCTTCCTCTACGCCGGCCTGATGATCACGCCGGCCGGCGAGCCCAAGGTGCTGGAGTTCAACGTGCGCATGGGCGATCCCGAGACCCAGCCGATCATGCTGCGGCTGCGATCCGACTTCGTGGAAATCGTCGAGGCCGCCATCGACGGCCGACTCGATCGGGTCAGGGCCGAGTGGGATTCGCGCGCCGCGCTCGGTGTGGTGATGGCGGCCGCGAACTACCCCGCCGACCCGCGCAAGGGCGACGTCATCCACGGCCTCGACGGTCTGGATTCCGGGACCGGCAAGGTGTTCCACGCCGGCACGAAACTGGTGGACGGCCAGGTCGTCACCGACGGCGGCCGGGTGCTGTGCGTCTGCGCCCTGGGCGAGAGCGTGCGACTGGCGCAACACAACGCTTACGCGCTGGTGGATCGCATCCGCTGGGACGGTGAGCACCATCGCCGCGATATCGGCTTCCGCGCCATCGCGCGCGGAGCGTAAACTGTCCCCGGCCCGGACTGCAGGCCTGGAGACATGAGCGAGCCCCGGAAAACGCCCGTCATCGTGGTCGCCGACGACACGGCCGCCGACCGCAAGCTCACGGTGATGGCCTTCCGCAATGCCCTCCTGCACAACCCGATCCATGAGGTGAAGGACGGCGAGGAGCTGATGCACTACCTGCGGCGTGAGGGCGCCTACGCGGGCAAACGCGTCGATCACGAGCCCTGTCTGATCCTGCTGGATCTCAACATGCCGCGCAAAAGCGGTCTGGAGGCGCTGGCGGAGATCAAGGGCGATCCGCTGCTGCGGCACATCCCGGTGATCATCCTGACCACCTCCAAGGCCGAGGAGGACATCGTCCGCTCCTACCAGCTGGGCGTGAACTCCTTCATCACCAAGCCGGTGCATTTCGACGAATTCCTGCTGGCGATCCGCAAGCTCGGTCAGTACTGGCTAGAGCTGGTGGCGCTGCCGCCGGAAGACCCGCGGCCCTAGCGGCGGCCAGAGCCGCGCGAGGAAGTTCCGATCGATTCCGTCACCCCGGCGAAAACCGGGGTCCAGCGCCTTGCAAAGTCACTGGATCCCGTGTCTCGCCCTCTATGTGGGGCTCGCATGGGATGACCCGCGGCTAGGGCCGTGGGTCAATTGCGTTTCATGGATTCGAAGAAGTCGGCGTTGGTCTTGGTGGCCTTGAGGCGGTCGACCAGCAGCTCGATCGCGGCCAGGTCGTCCATCGAGTGCAGCAGCTTGCGTAGCACCCAGCACTTCTGCAGCTCGTCCGGCGGCACGATCAGGTCCTCGCGGCGCGTGCCGGAGCGGTTGATGTTGATGGCCGGGAACACGCGCTTCTCGGCAATGCGGCGCTCCAGGTGGATCTCCATGTTGCCGGTCCCCTTGAACTCCTCGTAGATCACCTCATCCATCTTCGAGCCGGTGTCCACCAGTGCGGTGGCGATGATGGTCAGCGAGCCGCCCTCCTCGATGTTGCGCGCGGCGCCGAAGAAGCGCTTGGGCCGCTGCAGGGCGTTGGCGTCCACGCCACCGGTCAGCACCTTGCCGGAACTGGGCACCACGGTGTTGTAGGCGCGTGCCAGGCGGGTGATGGAGTCGAGCAGAATGACCACATCCTTCTTGTGCTCGACCAGGCGCTTGGCCTTCTCGATCACCATCTCGGCGACCTGCACGTGGCGGGTGGCCGGTTCATCGAAGGTCGAGGAGATGACCTCGCCCTTGACCGAGCGCTGCATGTCGGTCACTTCCTCGGGCCGCTCGTCGATCAGCAGCACGATCAGGTAGCAGTCGGGGTGATTGGCGGCGATGCTGTGTGCCATGTTCTGCAGCATCATGGTCTTGCCGGCCTTGGGCGGTGACACGATCAGGCCGCGCTGGCCCTTACCGAAGGGCGCCACCAGGTCGATGATGCGCGCGGTGATGTCCTCGGTCGAGCCATTGCCGAGCTGCATGGTCAGGCGCTCGTTGGGGAACAGCGGCGTCAGGTTCTCGAACGGAACCTTGTTCTTGCAGGCCTCGGGCGATTCGAAGTTGATGTCGTCCACCTTGAGCAGCGCGAAGTAGCGCTCGCCCTCCTTCGGCGGGCGGATGCGGCCGGTGATGGTGTCGCCGGTGCGCAGATTGAAGCGCCGGATCTGCGACGGCGAGACATAGATGTCGTCCGGTCCGGCCAGGAAGGAGTTGTCGCCGCCACGCAGGAAGCCGAAGCCGTCCTGCAGGATCTCCAGCACCCCGTCCCCCGAGATTTCCTCGCCGTTCTTGGCGTGCGCCTTCAGGATCGAGAAGATCACGTCCTGCTTGCGCGCCCGCGCGGTGTTTTCCAGGTTCATGCTCTGAGCGATTTCGAGCAGCTCTGCGGCGCTCTTGCGTTTCAGTTCGGTCAGGTTCATGGGTGGTTATGGTCTCGACAGGAGACCGGCGACAGCAGCCCGGACGGGCGTTGCAACGCAGGTCGGGTGGGTGGTGAAGACGCGGTTACGGGGTTCTCGCACGATGTTTTGTTATGGACGACCGTGAAAAGCGGACCAGTCCCTACGCCGGCCCGCGCGGTTCTTACAGGTGACTGTCCAGGAAGGCGGTGAGCTGCGACTTGGACAGCGCGCCGACCTTGGTCGCCTCGACCTCGCCGCCCTTGAACAGCATCAGGGTCGGGATGCCGCGGATGCCGAACTTGGGCGGGGTCTGCGGATTCTCGTCGATGTTGAGCTTGGCGACCCTGAGCCGGCCCTGGTAGTCCCTGGCGACCTCCTCGAGGATCGGCGCGATCATCTTGCACGGCCCGCACCACTCGGCCCAGTAGTCCACCAGCACCGGTACGCTGCTGCCGCGGATCTCACGGTCGAAGCTGCTGTCGGTCAGTTGCATGATCAGGTCGCTCATTGGAATTCCTCCGCCTCTGCGGCGCTGTGGAGTCAAGAAACCATCCGGGAAACGATACTTCCGGATTTCGCCCTTGCCGGCGGCCGGTACCCGCCATCGGAATACGAACCCCGGACTACCCGTCTCCTACATGGGGACGTTCCCTGCCGAAACCAACAGACCGACGACAGGCTGCTATGATGTGCCGCGGGGAACGAGGGGGCAGCCACGACATAGGGCTGCGGGTGCCGGCCCGGCCTGCGCCGCCTTGTGGTCAGGGCGCAAACACCGGATGCCTAAAAGTATTTGAGCCTATCTCCGTCCGATTTTCAAGCCTGCCGTCCACGGGCGAAACGGCGGCTGCAACCTGTATCCGAGCATGAGCCGATCGCAACAACACCTGACTGAAACGCGCATGGACAGCCTGGGCCTGGCACCGCCACTGGTGCAGGCGCTGCATGAGCTGGGCTTCGAGCGCTGCACACCGATCCAGGCCCAGGCACTGCCGCTGGCGCTGGCCGGGCAGGACGTCGCCGGCCAGGCGCAGACCGGCACCGGCAAGACCGCCGCTTTCCTGCTGGCCAGCTTCCAGCGCCTGCTGACGCACCCGGCGCCGCCCGAGCGCAAGCCCAGCTCGCCGCGCGTGATCTGCATCGCGCCGACGCGTGAGCTGGCCGTGCAGATCCACAAGGACGCCGAGGCCCTGGGCCGTTACACGGGCCTGAAGCTGGCCGTGGTCTACGGCGGCGCCGGTTATGAGACGCAGCGTCAGACATTACAGGCCGGAGTGGACGTGCTGATCGGTACCCCGGGCCGCCTGATCGACTACCTCAAGCAGCACGTCTTCGACCTGCGTTTCGTCGAGGTTGCCATCCTGGACGAGGCCGACCGCATGTTCGACCTCGGCTTCATCAAGGACATCCGCTTCCTGCTGCGGCGCATGCCGCACCCGGAGAAGCGCCTGAACCTGCTGTTCTCGGCCACGCTCTCGCACCGCGTGCTGGAGCTGGCCTACGAGCACATGAACAACCCGCGTCTGGTCAAGATCGAAACCGACAAGGTCACCGCCGATCGCGTACGCCAGGTGCTGTATCACGTCGCGATGGAAGACAAGATCCCGCTGCTGCTCGGCCTGCTGCGCAAGATCGACCCGCGTCGCACGCTCGTCTTCGTCAACACCAAGCGCACCGCGGAAAAGGTCGAGGATTACCTCAACGCCAACGGCTTCCAGGCGGCGACGCTGTCCGGCGACGTGCCCCAGCCCAAGCGCCTGCGCCTGCTGAAAGAATTCCAGGAAGGCCGGCTGCCGATCCTGGTGGCGACCGACGTGGCCGCGCGCGGCCTGCACATCCCGGACGTCAGCCACGTCATCAACTACGACCTGCCGCAGGATCCCGAGGACTATGTGCACCGCATCGGCCGCACCGCACGCGCCGGCGCCGAGGGCGACGCCATCTCGCTGTGCTGCGAGACCTATGTGTACTCGCTGCCCGACATCGAGAAGTACATTGGCCACAAGCTGCCGATCGAGCAGACCGACGACAGCCTGCTGGTGCGCGACATCCAGCGACCGAAGTACGTCGAGCGCGAGCGGGTCCAGCACCACCCTCGCGGCCGCCCCGGCCAGGGACATGGCCGGTCGGGCAGCGGCCAGCGTCGGCGGCGCTAGCCGGGACGCAGTTCTCCCAGCCCTTGCACCGTCGGCACGCCGGCCAGCGGCCGCGGCGGGTACCGGCTGTCCGGGTGCGTGATGCCGAGCACCTGGCCGATGCCATAGGCACGCGCCGCTTCCAGCACCGACAGGTTGTCGTCCACCATCAGCGCACGTGCCGGCTCGAAGGGATGCCGCTGCCGCAGCACCGGCCAGAAACGCGCATCCTCCTTGGGATAACCGAAGTGGTGCGAGCTCAGGATCAGGTCGAAGGCCGGGCCCAGGCGGGTCTCCGCCAGCTTCAGTTCCAGCGCGCTCGGGTGCGCATTGGTCACCAGCCACAGGTGCTTGCCGGCACGGCGTGCCGCCGTCAGGAACCGCTCCACGCCCGGCAGCGGGGCGATCAGATGCGTATAGCGGGTCTTGAGCGCGGCCACGTCCAGACCCAGCTCGCGGCTCCAGTGATCCACGCAGTACCAGGCCAGCTGCCCGCGCCGGCTGCCGAACAGCGGTTCCAGGTAGGCGCGCGCATCGGCCAGCGCCAGGCCACGGGCCTCGGCGTAGTGCTGCGGCAGATACTCCTGCCAGAAGGCGTTGTCGAACTTCAGATCGAGCAGTGTGCCGTCCATGTCGAGCATGACGGTATCGATCTGGTCCCAGTCGACGAGAGGATCGGTGTTCATCGCGTGTATCATAACCGCCCGTCACCCACCGAGCCTTCGTGATGGAAACGCCCGCTCAGTTGCTGCCCGCCGTGGCCGCCCTCGCCCGCCGGGCCGGCGATGCCATCCTGCAGGTTTACCGGCAGGATTTCGCTGTTGACCACAAGGGCGACGATTCGCCGCTGACCGCCGCCGACCTCGCCTCGCACCGCTGCATCATGGACGGGCTGGCAGGGCTCACGCCCGAGCTGCCGCGGCTGTCCGAGGAAGGTGCCGACATCCCCTTCGCCGAGCGCAGCCGCTGGCGGCGCTACTGGCTGATCGACCCGCTCGACGGCACGCGCGAGTTCGTCAAGCGCAACGGCGAGTTCACCGTCAACATCGCCCTGGTCGAGGACGGCCGGCCAGTGCTGGGCGTGGTGCATGCGCCGGTGCTGGGCACGACCTACCTCGCAGCCGACGGCGCCGGCGCCTTCAAGCAGGATGGCGATGCCCCGGCCGCGCCCATCCGCTGCAGCAGGACGGCGTCGCCGGCCCGCATCGTGGCCAGCCGTTCCCACGTGACGCCCGAGCTGGAAGCGCTGCTCAAGCGCCTGCCACCGCACGAGGCGCTCAACATCGGCAGTTCGCTCAAGCTGTGCCTGGTGGCCGAGGGCAAGGCGGATTTCTATCCGCGCCTGGGCCTGACCTCGGAATGGGACACCGCCGCCGGCCAGGCCGTGGTCGAGCAGGCCGGCGGGCGGGTCTGCACCACCGACGGCGCGCCGCTGCGTTACAACCAGAAGGACTCGCTGCTCAACCCGGACTTCCTGGTGATCGGCGAGCCGGATTACCCTTGGCTGACCCTCTTCGTCAAATGAGCCTGGCCGCCTGACGCATGGGCGATGCACGGCCCATCGGCATCTTCGACTCGGGCGTAGGCGGGCTATCCGTCTGGCGTGAGGTCCTGCGCCAGCTGCCGCAGGAGAGCACGGTTTACTTCGCCGACTCGGCGCACGTGCCCTACGGGCCGCGCGGCGAGGCCGAGATCCGCCAGTTCTGCGAGGCCATCACCCGCTTCCTGATCGCAAGGGACTGCAAGGCCGTGGTGGTGGCCTGCAACACCGCCTCGGCGGCGGCGCTCAAGCACCTGCGCGAAACCTTTCCCGACCTGCCTACCCTCGGCATGGAACCGGCCGTCAAGCCGGCTGCGGAAACCACCCGCAGCAAGGTGGTCGGCATCCTCGCCACGCCGGCCACCTTCCAGGGCCGGCTGTTCGCCGCCACCGCCGGCCGCACGGCCTACTCGCAGGGCATCACGCTGATCAACCAGGTCTGCCCGGGGCTGGCCGAGCGCATCGAGGCCGGGCAGGTGGACGACCCCGAAACCGAGGCTCTGCTGCGCGGCTGGCTGGCGCCCATGCTGGCCGCCGGCGCGGACAGCGTCGTGCTGGCCTGCAGCCACTACCCGTTCGTGATCGGGGCCATCCGCCGCATCGTGGGCGCGGGCGTCAACGTGATCGATCCCGCCCCGGCCATTGCCCGCCAGCTGCAGCGCGTGCTGCGCGAGCGCGGCCTGGAAGCCACGCCGGGAGAACCCGGCCGGCACCGCTTCTACACCAGCGGTGACCCGGCCGCCTGCCGCGCCGCGCTGGCACGGCTGGTGCAGCAAGAAGGCGACGTGCGATCAGTCGTCTGGGCCGACACCGGCCTGAGCGAAGCGGGCTAGACGCGGATCGCGTCGAAGTCGCTGACCTGCGGATGGCGTGCACCCGGGTCGGGATTGCCGTCCCGCAGCAGCCAGGTCGTCTGCATCCCGGCCGCACGCGCGGCGTCGAGCTCCTCGCCGACGTCGGACAGGAACAGGATCTCGCCGGCCGGCAGGCCGATGTCCTGCGCGATGCGCCGGTAGGACCCGGCTTCACGCTTGCCGCCGATTTGCGTGTCGAAGTAGCCGCTGAACAGCGGCGTCAGGTCGCCGTAAGGCGTATGGCCGAAGATGAGCTTCTGCGCCTGCACCGAGCCGGAGGAATATACGTAGAGCTTCATTCCGGCCGCGTGCCAACGGCGCAGCGCCGCGGGCACATCCGGGTAGACGTGGCCGGTGAAGTCGCCGTTCCGGTAACCCTGCGCCCAGATCATCCCCTGCAGCGCCTTGAGCGGGGTGATCTTCCGGTCCTCGTCTATCCAGCGGATCAGCTGGCCGATGGCTCCCTCCAGGGTCAGCTCGCGGCCGACCTCGCGACTCACCGTGGCCAGCTGCTCGCGCACGAGAGGCTCGCTTGCATGCGTCCGGACGTAGTCGCCGATACGCGCGCGGGCATAGGGGAACAGCACCTTGTGGACGAAGGCAATGTCGGTGGTGGTGCCTTCGATGTCGGTGAGAATCGCCCGGACGGTCATCCCGCGGTGTTCTCCAGCCGCGGGAAGCGGTCGGCGATCTTGTCGCCGGTGAAGTTCGCCACCCAGCCCTCGGGCGTGGTGAACAGACGGATGGCCTTGAAGGTCGGGCGCGGCCCCATGTCGAACCAGTGGGTGGTGTTGGCCGGCACGCTGATCAGGTCGCCGCGCGTGCACAGCGTGGCATAGACCTTGCCGTCCTTGCGGATGTAGAACAGGCCCTCGCCGTCCACGAAGAAGCGCACCTCGAAGTCGCTGTGTGTGTGCTCGTGCAGGAACTTGTCGCGCAACGCGTCCTTTTGCGGATGCTCCGGGTGCATGCTGACCACGTCCACCGACTGGAACCCGTACTTCTGCATCAGCCGGTCGATCGGCTCGCGGTAGGCCTCGATGACCTCGTCCGGCGTGGCGGTGGCCTCCAGCTCGCGATCGGCGGTCCAGCGCTCGAACAGCACGCCGATGCGCCCGAGCTCGCGCGCGATCTCCTCGTGGGTGCGCAGCACGGCGATGGGCTCGCCGGCGGTTTCCGGGTAAATCGTCAGCTGGCTCATGGTCCGGTCCTCCTTCGCAGCAGCTCGCACTCGAGCATGAATTCCAGCGCCTCGACCTGCAGGCCGGCCCGGCGCACGTCGCCGGCCCAGGTGTACAGCCCGTGTCCCGCGATTAGATACGCATGGATGGCCCCGTGTTCCGTGATCCAGGCGTCCACTTTGGCCGACAGCCGGACCATGTCCTGGTCGTTGGCAAAGATCGGGATGCGGATATGGGTCTCGTGGGTATCGATCCCCTCGAAGATCTTGAGCAGCTCGTAGCCCTGCAGGATCAGCCAGCCGCCGGCGGACAGCGACAGCACGGTGGCGGCCCGGGAATGGGTGTGCAGCACGCCGCCGACCGCGGGATAGCGGCGGTACAGCTGGGTATGCAGCAGGGTTTCGGCGGACGGTTGCTTGCCCGGCGACAGGCTGTTGCCGTCCAGGTCGGCGAGCATGATGTCCGCGGTCGTGAGCTTGCCCTTGTGGCGGCCGGAGACCGTGATGGCGATGCGGCCGGCGTCGATGCGGGCGGAGAAATTGCCGCTGGTCGCCGGCACCCAGCCGCGGGCATGGAACTCGCGCCCGAGCTCGACCAGGGCCTGTGCCTGCGGGCTGTCTTCCAGGGCTGTCACGGGCAGTCGCCTCGGCGCCGGTCAATCAAAGGGCGCGGTACTGTAAGCCAAGCGGCCAACGGGGGCAATGCACGGCTCGGTCCGGCACGCGCGGCAAAACGCAAGCCGCAGCCAGGCCTGTCAGGCAGGCATTGGGGAATCGCCGTCCGCCGTCTGCGCAGCGGTTCGGCGGCGGGTCAGGTCGCTGGGGCGACGTCTTCGGCCTGCAGGCCCTTCTGGCCCTGCACGACCGCGAATTCCACGCGCTGTCCTTCCTCGAGGGTACGGTAACCCTCGCCACGGATCGCGCGGAAGTGCACAAACACGTCCTCACCCTTGTCCCGCTGGATGAAGCCGTAACCCTTGCTGTTGTTGAACCACTTGACCGTGCCGGTCTCACGCTCTGCCATTCTCGCAACCTTCTACTGATGGAACAGGGTTTCTGCCTTGCATCGAAGAACAGGACTCTCGCGGTCCCTGAAACCACCCCCCGACGTTCCAGGCAAGCCGATACTAGACCAGAAAACCTATTTTGGGAAATAGGCAACCATGCCTGCCCCAGCCGCCCGTGAGGTCGATTTAAAGCCGTTGTGAGCGGGCCTCAGGCGCGCGCAACGGCTTTAAAACGATCTCAGCGCATCATGTGGGTGGTGCGCGCCAACCGCTCCGCCTGCACCCGGTTGAGGTTGCGGTAGATGATGGCCGCGATCGACGGGCGCCGGCGCCGCAGCTGCTCCAGGTCGTCGACGTTGAAGCGCAGCAGGCGCGCGTCGGTGACCGCGTCCACGTTGGCACTGCGCTTGTGCACGAAGAACCCGATCTCGCCCAGGATCGCGCCGCGCGACAGGGTGGCGAGGTCCACCGGGCCGTCGTGCCGCTCCACCCAGACCCTGAGCTGGCCGCTGATCACCACGTACATGTGGTCCCCCTCCTCGCCTTCGCTCATGACGCGCGTGCCGGCCTTGACCTCGAGGATGTTGGACAGCAGCGCGAAGGTGCGCGCCTGACGCAGGGTCAGGCCTTGCATCAGGGGGATGGAGTGCTGGGGATCCTCGCCCAGGTCGAGCCGCAGCACGTCCCACAGGGTCACGATCCGTACCCCGGAGGTCAGCGCTGGCGCCAGGGTGACGTTGCACAGCCAGGCCAACAGCAGGGTACAGGCCGACAAGGCCCCGAACTGCATCTGGTTTTTCAGGTCACTGGTGGTCAGCACCAGGAAGCCCAGGCACAGCGCCAGCGTCGTGTAGGTGATCGGCCGCAGCACGCCTTCCAGCGCGCTGAACGCCGCCTTGGCCTCGTTCGCCAGGCGGCGCGCATCGTTGTTGAAGCGCACCATGTAGTGAATGGTGTCGTCCACGGCGATGCCGAGCGTGATGCACGCGATCAGGCTGGTGGTGGGCGTGAGCGGGATACCGAGCAGGCCCAAGGCGCCGAAATACACCGCCACCGGCAGCAGGTTGGGCAGCAGCGCCAGCGCGCCGGCGCGCCAGGAGGTGAACAGCAAGGACATCAGCAGATAGATGACGGCCAGCGCCAGCAAGATGCTGAACAGCTGGCCGCCGGCGATGTTGTCGAGCGCGCGTGCAACCAGCACCGAATTGCCGGTCACCCTGGCGGTCAGCGGCGGCGGCAATGTCGCCAGCCGTTGCTCGATGCGTCGGGTCAGCTCGGCGATGGCGGCCGAATCGTCCACATTCGCGCGGACCTGGATATTGATCACGCTGAAGCGCTTGTCCACCAGCCCGTCCAGGTCCTCCCCACCGCCGAACACCAGCAACTGCTTGATCAGGGCGGGCTGCTCCGGGATACGGAAATGCTGCGGATCGCCGTCATGGAAGCTGCGGTTGATCAGCTTCAGCGAATCGACCAGCGACAGGCTGCCGGCGATCTCCGGCTGGCGCGCCAGCCAGCGCTGCAGCGCCTCGATCTCGCGGAGATTGGCCGGCGTGGCGAAGGCATCGGCGCCGTGTCCATCCACCACGATGTAGAACGGGTTGGCGCCGCCAAAAGCGTCGCGCACCGCTTCGTATTGCCGGCGCACGGGCGCATCGCCCGGCAGGTCATCAATGAAGTCGGTGGCCACCTCGACGCGCAAGGTTCCGAGCAACGCCAGGAGCACCAGCGCGACGCCTGCGACGAGAATCTGCCGGCGGTAACGCAGGTTGAGGCGGGTCAGCACTTTGGCGACGCGCTCGAACAGGCGCGTAGTATGTGGGGGCGCCACGCCGCTGTTGCCGCGCAGCAGCACGAGCATGGCCGGGATATAGCTCAGCGTCAGGATCATCGTGCACAACACCCCCAACACCGTGAGCCAGGCGAACTCGCGGATCGCCAGCAGCGGATTGAAGCCCAGCGCGATGAAGCCGGTCAGGGTGGTCAGGCCGGTGATCAGCAGCGGCAGGCCCACGGTGGCCAGCACGCGCCGCACGAGGAGGTCGAACTTCGGCTGATCGGGCTCCTCTTCCCGTGCCGTATAGAACTCGCTCATCATGTGCATCGCGTAGGCCAGGCCGACGGTGAACACCAGCGGCGGCACGATCACCGTCACCAGGTTGAGCGGGCGTCCCAGCCAGGCCAATGCGCCCATGGTCCAGGCCAGTGCCAGGAGGATCGCCGACAGCGGCAGCAGCACGCCGGCCGGGTTACGGAATACCAGCAGCAGAAACAGCGCACCGACCAGCAAGATGGTGGGAAGCACGAAGCGCATCTCGGCCAGCAGCAGCCGAGTGGTTTCGGCCTTGATCACCGGCGTGCCGGTCAGCCACACGTGCGCTGGGCCGGCTTCGGCTTCGGCGATGGCGGCTATGCGGCGATCGAGGTCGCGCGCGAGGAATTCCCGATCGTCCAGGTCTTTGAAATAGACCAGGATCGCCGCGGCACGGCCGTCATGCGACACCAGATTGCCGCCGTACAGCGGATTGGCCATCACCGCATCGCGCAGCCCGCCCAGAACGGCAGGGTTCTGGGCGACCTGCTCGGCCAGACTGCTGACGTCGAGGCTGTCGGCACCCGCCTGCAGGTTGGGCACGGTGGCCAGCGATTGCACGCGGTGCACGCCCGGCAGCGTCCCCAGCGCCGCGCTGATACGGCCGACACGCGCGATCATGTCGGCGGTAAAGATGCCGGGCTCGGCGGTGCCGCTGTCCACGACCACCATCACCAGGTCATCGCTGCCAAAGACGTGACGGATGTGCTCGTAGAACAGGCGGTCGGGATCGCGCTCCGGCAGCAGCCGGTTGACGGAAGGATCGATGGAGAGCCGCAGCTGGCCGCTGCGCGGGTCCACCAGTCCAGCCAGTGCCAGCAGCGTCAGCAGCACCACCGCCGCCAGTATGCGGCCGGGGTGGCGGGTGGCCAGATGCAGCAGGCGGTCGATCATGCGCGGCGGCGCCCGATCCGCCTACTTACCGAGGTAGAACGTCTGCGGATTGAACAGTCGCTCGGGCAGCTCGACATCGGCGCTCACCTTGTCGATGCGCAGCACCGTCCGGGTCTGGTTATGCAGGTCCTGCATCTCGTACAGATGCGGCATCCAGCGCGTGCCCAGCGGCCGGACCTCCTTGGGATCGATCGTGAGTCGCTTGCGCGGCGTGTCGCCAGTCTGGAAGAAATCGGTCTGCAGTGCCACGCAGGTCGCCGGATCGATGCGTGACACGATGCGCTTGTAGGCCGACTCCTCCACCTTGGCCGGCGTGAAGGCGAGCACGTACAGCTTTTTGCCAGCCACATCCGCGTCGGCCTCGCGCGTGAGTGTGCCGGCATCGAAGATGCCCTGCAGCTGTTTGACGTCCTCGTAGCTGAAGTCCGTGCCCCACAGCGAATCGGACATCTGGCTGCCCTGAATGCGCTTGACGCGGTTCACGGCTGGCAGATACATGAACAAATCGTCCCGCGTGGGCTTTTCCAGCAGCAGATAGCTGGAACCGCGCAGGTCGTCGGGCTTGTCCACCTGCAGCATGACTTTGGCGCGCCCGTCGCTGCCCCGCTTCCAGTATGCCGTGGCCTGCAGGCTGCGCTCGGTGCCGTCGCGACCGATGCTGGCCAGCACGAAGGCCTGTGTGCTGCTGCGCGCGGGGTAATTCTGCCGTACACAGGCGCGGATGTCCTCCGCCTTTTCCAGTGCCAGCACGGACGGCGCCAGCAGCAACAGCATGAGCCCGCACACAATCCGCATGACCACTCCCGTTTTTGTTCCGTCCCTGGCCTGCAAGCTTACCCCAGGCCCCGGCCTCACGCGCGCCGGCGCAGCGGCTCCGCCTGCAACCGCGCCGCCTGGCCCTGGGCGCCGATCTGGCTGAACAACACCAGCGCGCGCGCCAGCTCATCCTGCGCACCCGCTGTATCGCCGGTCAACAGCAGCAGGTGCCCGCGCTCCTCGTGCAGAAACGGCTGGTAACTGATCGCGCCGGTTTCATCGACCAGCGACTGCCAGGCCGTCAGATGATCGGCGATTTCGGTGACGGCTTCTTGACCGCAGGCCTGACGCAGCGCGCGCGCCAGCTGCAGGCGCGCGCGACCTTCCCACACGCGCATGTGGCCTTCCTGCGCGGCGGCCAGCGCCGCTCGCGCCGTCTGCACGGCCTCCTCGGCCCGTCCCAGCCCGCCCAGCGCCTCGGCGATGCCGGTCAGATGCGGCACCGCGAACTGACGCCCGGGCTGGTCGGGCTCGATCAGCGGCCGCGTACGCTCCAGCACCTCGAGCGCATTGGCCCACTGGCCATGCAGCAGGTGCGCCGTACCGAGCGCGTTGTAGGCCATCAGCCGGAAAAAGGGGCTGTCGTACTCCTCGGCTGCACGCACCGCGTTCTGCGCGTCGTGCTGCGCCGATTCCCGGCTGCCGGCGAAATACGCTGTCTGCACCAGCAGCACGTGCATCCAGCTGACCGTGCGCCCAAGCTGGCGGCTGATCTCGATCGCAGTCTGCAGCTCGCGGCGTGCTTCACCCAGCTGGCCCATAACCATCAGGAAATTCGCGCGGTAGGCACGTGAGCCGACGTTTTCCGCCGTCATGGCCGCGCTGGCCCAGGCATGGCCGGCGCTTTCCTCCATCAGTTGCAGCCCGGCGCGCAGCGCACCCACGTTGAAGTAGGCCATCAGGATCGATAGCCGGAAGCGCCCGATCAGGTCCATGGCACCGCCGGCACGTGCGAGCTCGACCGCCTGGCGCGTGTTCTCGAAGGCGCCCCGGGCGTCGCCCAGGGTCATGCGGCGCGCGCCATAGGCGATCAGCAGCTCGGCCTGCGCACGCTGGTCGCCAGTGGCACTGACGATGGACTGGGCCTCGCCATAGGCCCGCTCGACCTCTTCGTCCGGCACTGGCGTGAACGCTGCGATGCGCAGGATACCGGCGCGTGCGGCCACCGCCAGCTGTTGTCGCAGCGGCGTGACCGGCGCCTGGTCGACCAGCTCGATGGCACGTCGGAAACGGGCCAGCGCGCCACTGAGGTCGCGGAATGCAGACCAGGCCGCCGCGCGCAGCAACCACTGCACCGCCTTGTCGACCACACCGGCGCACTCCCAGTGGTGCGCCAGTAGCACGCTGCGCTCGTCCGGCGGCTGTGCGGGATCGATGCCGGTCTCCAGGTCCGCGGCCAGTGCCGCATGGATGCGCGCGCGATGCTCGCCCAGCTGCGAGCGGTAGGCGACTTGCTGCGTCAGCGGGTGGCAGAAGCTGTACTGGCCATTCGTCAGCGCCGTCCCCTGGTTGACGAAGCCCAGCTCCTCCAGCTGCACCAGCGACTCGGACAGCGCTTCCTGCGGCAGCTCGAGCACCTTGTCGAGCAGGCCGCGGCCGAACTCGCGACCGATGACGGCGGCGTGTTGCAGCACCTGTTTGTCGCGCTCGGGCAGACGATCGATGCGCGCGGCGATGATTGCCTGCACGGTGTCGGGGATGGCCAGCGCCTCGACCGGCTTCAGCAGCCGATAGGCGCCGGTCGTGCCCTGCAGATGCCCGGAGGCGACCAGCGCATGCACCGCCTCCTCGACGAAGAACGGGTTGCCGCCGGCGCGCTCGCAAATGCGCGTACCGAGCTCGGTCAGCCCGGGCCCCGGCCCCAGCAATTCGGCCGTCAGCTGGCTCAGCTCGGCGGCGCTCAGCGCCGACAGCGCGATCTCGCAGTCCAGCCGGCCGGTCAGCCAGTCGGCGACGAACTCGGGGCGGTAGTTGAGCAGCAGCAGCGTGGGGCTGTCCGGGACCAGCTCCACCATGCGCGCCAGGAAGGATTCGCTGCCGGGGTCGATCCAGTGCAGGTCCTCCACCAGGATGACCGTCGGCCGGCCGCCCTCGGAGCGACACAGCACGCCGAGGATCTCGATCAGCCGCGCCTGCTGGACCTCGGGCGGCAGGTCGGTGGCTGCGCTGCGCGCCTCCGTCACGCCCATGAAGTCGAACACCAGCGGCAGCGCGTCCTTGAGGCCGGCATCGAGCATCAGCAGCGTGCCGGCCACCTTGCGCCGCACCTCGGCCGGCGGGTCGTTCTCGCCTACGCCGAAATAGCTGCGCATCAGCGCCAAAATCGGGTAGTACGGCAGCGCGGCCCCGTAGGGCAGCCCGGTGGCGCGATGCACGGCCACGCCCTGCGCGCGGCAGCGCTCGGTGAACTCGTAGCACAGCCGGCTCTTGCCGATGCCGGCGTTGCCGATCACGCCCACCACCTGGCCGCGGCCACCGCGCACCTGCGCCAGCGCCTCATCCAGCAGCGCGCTCTCGCGCTCGCGCCCGATGAAGCGTGACAGCCCGCGCGCACGCGACAGATCCAGCCGCGTCTGCAGCGCGCCCACGCCCTCCAGCTCGTACACGCGCAGCGGCTCGCGCGCGCCCTTGACCGTCATCTCGCCGAGGTCGCGCAGGCGGAAATAGCCCTCGACCAGGGCGGCGGTGTGGCGCGTGAGGTAGATGCGGCCGGGCTCGGCGATCTGCTCCATGCGTGCCGCCAGTCCGACGGTGTGGCCCTGGGCGGTGTAGTCCATGCGCAGGTCATCGCCGATCTTGCCGACCACCACCTCGCCGGAATTGAGGCCGATGCGCATGGACAGGTTGAGCCCGCGCGTCAGGCGCAGCTCGTCGGCGAAGCGGCGCAGTTCGGCCATCACCGCCAGTGCGGCATGGCAGGCGCGCTGGGCATGGTCCTCGTGTGCGATCGGCGCGCCGAACAGCGCCATCACGCCGTCGCCGGTGTACTGGTTGACGGTGCCTTCGAAGCGGTGAATGCCGCTGGTGAGGATGCCGAAGAAACGGTCGAGGATACGGTGCCAGTCCTCCGGATCGACTTGCTCGGCCAGCTCCTGCGAGCCCTTCATGTCGGCGAACAGGACGGTGACGCGCTTGCGCTCGCCGTCGATCGCCGAGCGCAGGGTCAGGATCTTCTCGGCCAGGTGGCGCGGGGTGTAGTCGCGCGCACGGCGCGGGGCGGCCGCCGGCACGGGCGCGGGTGCGCCCTCGACCGCCGTGCCGCACTGGTCACAGAAGCGCGCCTGCGGCCGCAGATCGGCCGAACAGCTTGGGCAGCGCCGCGCCAGCGGCGCAGCGCAGGCTTCGCAGAAACGGGCTTGCTCGCGGTTGGCGTGCCCGCACACGGAACAGTTCAAGCCGGCCTCCGTCGCTCGGGCGGCGGCCGATGGGCCGCGCTGCCCTTTCTCGAAGCCTAGCAAGCTTCGCTTGTCATCACCAAAAAGGGGTGACATGCTGGATTGCACGTGGCCCGCGCGGCCGCGCGTCAAAATATAAACGGGTCTGGTGCGGGCATGGCGGAAGTGTTCGAACTCGGGTTCTGGGGGGTGCTGTTCTGGCTCCTGGTCGGTCACGCACTGGCCGACTACCCGCTGCAGTCCGAGTGGATGGTGCACGCCAAGAACCGCCACAACCTGCAGCCTTCATCCTCGAGCAAGCGCCCGGACCTGATCTGGCTGCACGTGCTGTCGGCGCACGCCGCCATCCATGGGGGCATGGTAGCGCTCGTGACCCACAATCTGGGGTTCGGGCTGGCCGAATTCGTGCTGCACTGGTGCATCGACTACGGCAAGAGCGAGCATTGGTACGGCTTCCACACCGACCAGCTGCTGCACATTTCCTGCAAGCTGCTGTGGGCGCTGGGCTGGCTATACTGGGTGAGTTAGGGAAGCTCTGAAAATTCGTCACCCCGGCGAAGGCCGGGGTCCAGAGCCTTGAAAGTCGCTGGATTCCGGCTTTCGCCGGAATGACGAAGGAATTGGATCAGAGGTTCCTCAGCGATGTCATAGGCAGGGAGCGCTGACCGGGACGTGCAGGGGGAGCGTGCCGGCAGAGAGGGTCTCATGTCCATCACAACCTCAGGTAAACGCCGGCTGGCCGCCGGGCTCCTCGCTTCCCTGCTGGCCCTGGCGGCCTGTTCCGGCGGTTCGTCCGACGACAGCCCCTCGCCCCGCGCCGGTGGCGATTCCGGTACCGGCAGCCCCGGTACCCCGACCGGCGGCAATGGCGACTGCCGGGTTGCCGCCGACCCGGTGGTGGTGCGCGAGGACCTGGCCGGCGCGCGGTCCGGCGCCAGCCCCAGCCTGCTGCTGCGCTTCGTGCAGATGTCCGACGAGCATGTCATGGACGACGACGGCGCCGCGGTGAACGGCGGCAGCCCGCTCGACCCGGTGCTACCGCTGTTCGAATCGGCGCAGCGTTTCCAGGACGAGTACACCGACGAGGTGCTCAACGCCATGATCGGCACGATCAACGGCTGCCATGCGCAGCAGCCGGTCGAGCTGGTCATCGCCACCGGCGACAACACCGATCTGGGCACCGTGGCCGAGGTGCGCCGCTTCATCGACAACCTGGACGGCGATTTCGACCGCGTGAGCGCCTTCGAGAAAAACTGCCTGGCGGGCCTGCTGCCGGGCCTGATTCCACAGCTCGGCGACGCGTTGTGCACGCGCTTCACCGGCCGCGGCATGGCCGACACCCAGACCGTGGACCCCAATCCCGACGATCCCACCTATCAGCTGCTGGCCACGCGCATGCTGCGTCAGCTGCTCGACACCGAGCAGGCGGTGCTGGGCGGGCGCGCGGCCGACGGCAGCCGCGACCCGGCGCGCTCGACGCTGAATCGCGCACCCGGCCTGCCGCAGGCGCTGCGCTGCAGGAGCGGCACGCTCAACTGCCCCAACCTGCGGCTGAACGTGCCTTACTACGTCGCCTTCGGCAACCACGACGGCTACGTGCGCGGCACGCTCGTGACCGAGCCGGGCATCCAGGAGGTTTCGCTGCTTACGGGCCGGCACTACATGAAGGAGCAGCACGAATTCATCGACGAGTTCTTCGAGAGCGCCACGCTGCCCGGGCCGGTGGGGCATGGCTTCAACCATGTCGAACCCGCGCGCCGAGACGATGCCGACGCACGTAACGACGGCTACTACGCCTTCGACGCCGGCGCCGGCCGTTTCCGCATGATCGTGCTCAACACGATCGTGGACGGCACCGACCCGCGCCTGCCGCCGGAGATCAAGAACCCCTTCGCGCTGGCCGACGGCACCGTGGACCAGGCGCAGTTCGACTGGCTCAAGGGCGAACTCGCGGCGGCGCAGCAGAAAGGCCAGCTGGTGCTGGTGTTCTCGCACCATCCCGACCTGACCTTCGTCGAGTTCGGCCAGTTCGGCGCGCTGGCGCCGGGCGGCGTGTCAGCGGCGGCGCTGAACGCCGAGCTGGCCAGCTACCCGAACGTCATGGCCTGGGTCGCCGGCCACACTCATATGCACCGTATCCGCGCCTTCAAGGTACAGGACGGCCAGGGCAGCAATGGCGCCATCACCGCGCCGGTGGTCTGCAAGAGCGCGGCGCCCGGGGCCTGCACCGGCTTCTGGCAGATCGAGACCGCCTCGCTGATCGACTTTCCCCAGGAACAGCGCCTGCTGGAGATCTTGGACAACGGCAACGGCACCGGCACGATCCGCGCGCGGGTGCTGCAGCACGATTTCGAGGTTTCCAAACGACTGGCCGAGCGCGACGACATGTGCCAGTTCTACCTGAGCGATCCGGCCGCTGCGCAGAAGATCGTGAGCGACGCCAGCCTGTCGGCCCTGTGCAGCCAGGGCGGCACGCGCGACGGCGAGCCGACCGACCGCAACGTGGACCTGCTCTTCAAGATGCCGTAGCGCTACGTACGACGCTCCGCTACCGGGCTCGTGCTTGTTGGGGCCAGGCCCGCGGACGCGGGCCCCTTCTTTACATCAAAGAGGGCTGCGCGAAGCGCATGACTAAGGGTAGCCGGCGCGGCGCTGGTCGGGCGAGCTGAGCGTGGACAGCGACTGCAATGTCGCGACCAGCTGCGTCAGCGGGTCCAGGGCCGGGGCCGCGGCGGCCAGCGGCACGCCGCTACCGAGCACGGGCACCCCTGCGAACGGCCCGGTGCAGGCCTCCTCGTCCTCGGTGTCCGGCGTCGGCAGCACCTCGTCCACCCACTGCATCAGCAGCGCCGCGGCCTCGCCGTGCACCACGCTGCGCGCCAGCGGCGGCATGCGGATGCCGGCCTCGGCCGAGTTGACGCGGAAGTTCAGGATCGAATCCGCCGCCGAGCCGGGCACGATGTCGTAGGCGCGGTTGCCCGAGCCGCGGCCGGCCGCCACCGGCTCCTTGCAGATGCCGTACTGCACGTTGACCGTGCGGAACGAATCCAGGAACAGGCCGGAGTTGGATGCGTTGCCGTTCGGGTGATGGCAGTGCATGCAGTTCACTTCGAGATAGGCGCGCACACGCTGGTGCACGTCCTCGGGCGAACCGGGCGCCAGGCCGCCGTCGCCCGGCACGTTCCAGCGCGGGTGGCGCTCGACCTCCGCCTGGTTGGCGGGCAGGCCCTCGAGCAGGCCCAGGTCGGCCAGATGCCGCAGCTGGTTCTTGGCCGCCC
>DATLYR010000140.1 GCA_035574475.1 Nevskiales bacterium
AGATCGACGCAGTTCGGAAGAATGCGGAACCGTTCGGCCGGCACGCCGCCCCAGGAGTTTAGCCGCTCGACGGTGTAACGGCTCACAGCAACGACGACGTCCGTTACGCCGAGCAGCTTTCGCACGAGCGGGTTCCGGTGCGGCTGCCAGGCTTCGATGCCATGCACGATTAAAAGCAGCGGGCAGCGCTGCAAGCGGCTCAGCGGCCAGGCGAGCGGTAACAGGTTGGTGTGTCCACAGACGACAAGGTTCAGCCGCGGCCCACCCAAGGCAAGCCGCAGCACACGCCAAGCGAAACGCAGTTTGCCGTGGGCCGCCGTTCGATCGAACTGTACTTTCTGCGGGATCGGTTCCGGCACGCGCTGGATCAGCCGCGGCAGCGCGATGACCGCGCGGACCTCCAGCATGCGGGCGAGTGCGTCGAGCAGATCGCGGTTGAACTTCGCGATACCGCCGATGCCCCCATACGCGTCGGTGAGCAGGACACCGATGCGCAGCCTCGCCGTGTCGGCCCGGAACGCCGCCGCAACCACGCGCGACCACGGACGCAGTCCGGGTGCTTTAGAGACATTGGACTTGGCCAACCACCGCGCAACCGGCACCGAGAATCCGCTCTTCGGTCGGGCGCGGACGATGGCCGCGACACGTGGATCGGCCGCTTCAAGAAGATGCTGGCGTTCGAGCGGAAAGCGTTGTGCTGCCACGCGCAGCCAGCGGCGCAGCAGTGTGGCATCGACCAGCGGCACCCGGATTTCGAGCGAATGCGCCATGCCGGCCCAGTCGGCATCGCGCAGAAGCTGGTTGCGCATGTAGCCGCTCATTTCGAGCACCATGACCGCGAGCTGCGGGTTGCGGATGCCCACGATCCTTGCGCGCAGCGCGTCCAAAGGCGTCAGCTCTTGCAGGCCGCGGCGCGCGAACTCCGGTTCCAACAGGCGCGCAATCTCCCACGGCATGAACAGCGCCCGCCGCAGCAGCCAGGCGCCCTCCAGCGTTGTGCCGTACTCGATTAGGCCCGCCCATTTGGGGTTGGTCAGCCGTCGAATAAGCGGCGCGCCGAAGGCGCGCAGCGCCCGGCCCACCCATCGGGCCCGCGCCAAGGCGCGCAACCGCCGTGCAAGCTGTGGCACCTGGGTAAAGGACGGATAACCGCCGAACAGCTCGTCGCCTGCTAGACCGGACAGCGCCACCTTGAGCCCCGCGCGCGCGGCAGCGCGGCTGACGAACCAGGTGTTGACACCGTCGATGCTCGGCTGATCCATCGCCGCAAGAATGCGCTCGCGGTCGGCTTCGAAGTCAGCGCTGCGGATGCGCTGCGTGTCGTGCTGCGTACCGAGCCGTTTCGCCACCGCCTCGGCAACCGGCACCTCGTCGAGATTGCTGCCTCGGAACTCGTCGAAACCCAGCGTTATCGTGCGCAGCGGCGCCGAGGCGTTGCGTGCGGCCAGCGTGGCGACCAACGTCGAATCGCGGCCGGCCGAGAGAAAGACGCCCACCGGCACATCAGCCACCAGATGGTCATGCACGGAGTCCGTGACGGCGGCAAGCGCCTCGTGCACGGCATCGGTCGATGTCGCCGGCGCCTCTTGCGCGGCCAGGATTTCCTTGCGCAGATCGAAGTAGCAACGGGGCGCGGGCGGTGGCTTGCCGCGTTCGACCGTCAACGTTGCGCCCGCGGGCAATGCCTTGATGCCATCGACCCAGGTGTAAGGCTCGGGCACGTGACCGTAGAGGTAAAACCCCGTCCAGCCGGCGGCACTCGGCGCCGCCGAGACCGCACCGCCCGCCAGCAGCGCCTTGACTTGCGAGGCGAAGCGCAACTGCTGCCCGTCGTCGGCGTAGTACAGCGGCTTGATGCCGAGCGGGTCGCGGGCCAGGAAAAGCCGCCTGCTGGCGGCGTCCCACAGCGCAAAGGCGAACATGCCGCGCAGGCGCTCGAGCATCGCCTCGCCGTGCCGCGCGTAAAGATGCAGCAGCACTTCGGTGTCGGATTCGGAGCGAAGCGCCACGCCTTGCGCCGCAAGTTCTTTGCGCAGCGCGCGGTAGTTGTAGATCTCGCCGTTGAAAACGATGACGTTGCCGGTGGCGGCGTCGTGCATCGGCTGCGCGCCAGCCGGCGACAAATCGATGATGGCCAGCCGCCGGTGGCCGAGCGCGACACCGCCGTCTTGCGCAACCCAGACGCCTTCGCCGTCCGGTCCGCGCGCCGCCATGTACGCCGTGATGCGGCCAAGCTCGTCGGCGTCGACACGTCCGGCCGCATCGCGGTAGTTCACGATGCCGGTGATGCCGCACATCAGCTAACCTCGCCCAAGCGCGAACGCCGTTCTCAGCGTACTACGCAAGAGCGTACGGTGTTTACGGATGGGTTTCACCGTTTTTGCCCGTACTGGTAGGCGTAATACCCACCATACCGATAGCGCGAGGTGGTAAGCGATAGATCATTGAAGATAACGCCACTGATTACGATATCGCTCTGCTGCATCCGCCGGCAGGCAATTTGCACGTCCTGCAGCGTGTTGTGTCCGCCGCGCACGACCATGAAATTAGTCCCCGCCAGCTTGCCGATGGAAATGCTATCCGCCAGGTTCAAGGTGGGCGGCGTGTCAATCACCACATAGTCGTACTGTTTTGATGCCTGGCTGAGCAAGGCCACGAAGTTGCCATGGACCAGTAGCTCCGCGGGGTTTGGAGGTAACGTCCCAGTCGCAAGAAAGCTGACGCGCCCATCCTCTAACGGGTGAACGGCATCCTGCAACGTGCACTGGCCGGAAATCACGTCCGCCAGGCCAGGCACACGTTCCACCCCCACTACGCCATGCATGTGGCCTTTGCGCAGGTCGGCATCTATCAGCAGCACGCGCTTACCGATATCCGCCATCAGGAAGGCGAGGTTGCTGGCGATAAAGGATTTGCCGATCTCCGGCGTCGGGCCATGGATGGCAACGATGTTGTTGCCCGCCTCCAGCAGCGCAAATTGCAGGCTGGTGCGCAGGCTGCGCAGACTCTCGACCGCCGGGTCCTGCGGCGCGGTGCGACAGAGAATCCGCAGGCCTTTGGTGGCGGCCTTCTGTTGCAGCAGGCTGGCGAGCGTGCTCTGCGTGCGGCTGTGCGGAATGGTGGCGTACACCGGCAGGCCCAGCTGGGATTCGATGCGGTCCGGGCTGTCGAGCATGCGGCTCATGCTCTTGCGCAGGAAGACGGCCACGGCGCCCGCAAAGGCGCCGAGCAGCAGAGACAGGGCCAGCACCAGCGGTTTTCTGGGACGTACCGGCTTGATGGGCAGCACGGCCGGGTCCAGTGCACGGGCATTACCGATGGTGCCGGCCTTGGCGACTTTCAGCTCCTGCGCGCGATTGAGCAGTGCCACGTACAGTTCATTGGCTACCTTGACGTTGCGCACCAGGCGGATGGACTGCAGCTCGGTCTCCGGCAGGTTCTTGAACTGCCCTTCCAGCGCGGTGCGCTGCTGGCGTACCTGGTTGAGTTTCTGGTTCAAGGCAATGAACAGCGGGTGCTGCTCCGTGAACCGCTGCCGCAGTTCGCTGCGCTGCAGCTCGAGCTCGGAAATCTGCTTTTCGATGTCGGTGGCGCGGCTCAGCATCTCCTGGCCTTCCGCGCTGATGTCCACCGCTGCACCGGTGCGTGACTTGTACTCCCGCAATGCAGCCTCGGCAGTATCCAGTTGCTTTTTGAGCTCTGGCAGCTGCTGGTCCAGGAAGGCCAGCATGTGGCTGGCTTCTTCCGACTGGCGCTCCACGTTCTGGCGCAGGTAGGCGTTGACCACGCCGTTGACGATATCCACGGCCAGCTGCGCCTTGGGGCCCTCCAGCGTGACTTGCAGGATGCCGGTCTGCTTGCCGCGCTCGCTGACCTTGAGCTCTTTCTGCAGTTCTGCGACCACCTGGTTGAAAGGCTTTTTAACCAGCACGAACTGCGTGCCCGGCGCAGCGACCAGCTCGCGCACATAGATGGACAGCGGCTGCCCACCCTGCGCACGCGCCTCCGCCGGCTTGCCCACCTGCCCTTGCAGCAGCAACTGCCCGCGCTCACCGTACAGCCGGTAGGCGCCGTTCTGCCCGGCTTCGAGGATAAGCCGCTTGCCCTCCTGCCTGGCCGGCACCGCCAGGCGGCCGACCTCGACGTACTCGCCGCCCCAGGCAAAACGCCGGAAACCGGGCCAGGCGCTGGTCAGCTCGCCGCGCTCATGACGTCGCGCGAGCGCCGGCCCCAGCAAAGGAAAGCGACGGGGCCTGGCGTGGATATCCAGGCCCAGGTCGCTGACTACGCGGCCCACGACGGTGCGGGAGCGGATGATCTCGATCTCTGCCAACGACTTGGCATTGCCGCCGCCCAGGGCGGCGGACAGTTCGTCCAGGCCGGGAATGGCGGCCTTGCGCTCCTCGACCTGCACGATGGCGTCGGCGCGGTAGATGGGGGTGGCCAGCCAGGCGTAGGCCGCACCTGCCAGCAGCACGGCGCTGGCCACGCCCAGCGCCAGCCAGCGGCCTTCGAGCAGCGTATCCCAGAGCTCGCGCAGGTCAATTTCGTCGTTGTCCAGCGGGGCGCCGGCCAGCGGACTCTGGGGGGCTATGAGGACGTTCGGCTTGCTCGAATCCATTACAGGCTCTCTGGAAAGGCTCGGATTGATTGCTGTTTGGGCGGGCCTGTGCAGGCCCAAGGTTAGTCTATTGGCCCCGGCGCGGGGAAGAAAAGCCCGCTGCCGGCCAGGGCATTCACCAGGATGTGCTTTCGGTCGTTGCGCCGAAATCCTGCCGGATCGTCAGCGCCAGGCCGTCGGCGAGCGCGTGCCGCGGGGCAAAGCCCAGTGCGCGCAGCCGGTCGGCGTTGACCACGCTTTCGGAAACGAACTTTCGAATGCGCACGGCGCTGATCGGGTATGGGCGCGCACGGGCCCGGGCCAGCAGGTCAAGCAGACGGCCCGCGCCCATCCCCATCCACAGCGGCAGGCGCAGGTGCGGAATGCGGGTACCGCTCGCGGCGCAGATGATGCCGATCAGCTCGTGCATGCTGAGGTCGGGCTTGTCCGCGTAGTTGACCAGGGCATCGCCCTCAAGGCCCGCCAGGAACAGCAGCGCATCCACCACGTTGTCCACGTAGGCGATGGACTTGCGGTTACCGCCGTCGCCCACCATCAGGAAGCGGCCGGAGATGATCTGCTCCAGCAGGGTATGCACGTTGCCGCGGTTGCCCGCCCCGAACACGACGCAGGGGCGGATGATCGCGATGCGCCGCGCGGGATCCTCTGCCCGCCAGGCCCTGAGCACCTCTTCCGCCGCCAGCTTGCTGCGGCCGTAGTGATTCTCCGGATTGGGTTGTGCGTCTTCCGTGACGTCGAGGGTGGCCAGCCCGTAGACCGCCACCGTGCTGGTGAACACGATCCGCCGGATGCCGTGCCGGCTGGCCGCCGCGCACAGGGCGCGCATGCCATCGACGTTCGTGCGGTAGTAGCGCTCGGCCGGGCGCACATCGTCACGGTGCTCCGCAGCCAGGTGATAGACCAGGTCCGCGCCCGCAAGGGCCTGCGTCATCGCCGCCGGGTCCGCTACGTCGGCGCGGGTCGTGCAGGACTCGAACTCCGGCTGGACGACGAGATCGACGATGCGCACCTGGTCACCCGACGCCTGCAGTCGCCGGACCAGCCGCGATCCGATGAATCCGCTGCCACCCGTGACGATGACGTTCATGCCTGGCCGCCGATGCAATGCACTTCGTCCGGCCGGCCCGCCAGGGACCGGTAAAGCGCGAGGGTTTTCCGGTACATATGCTCCAGCGTGAACAGGGTCTCGTAGCGCTGCCGCCCGGCCTGGCCCATCGCGACCCGCAGCGCCGGATCCCCGATCAGCTGCAGCAGCCTGTCGCGCAGGGCCGCGGCGTCACCGCGGGGAACCAGGCAGCCGGTGACGCCATCCACCACGGCCTCCCGGACTCCGCCCACGTCGGAGGCGATGACCGGCAGGCCCGCGCGCATGGCCTCGAGGATGCTGATGGGGAAGCCCTCCCAGTTGGAGATCAGCAGGAAGATCTGCGCGCCGGCGAGTTCGCGCCCGACATCCGTGCTGTGCCCCGGCAGGGCGATCCGGGCCGCGAGCGGACCGGCAGCGATCCGGGCGCGGGCCTGCTGCCACTGTGGGCCATCGCCGACCAAGCGCAG